>JAQTXD010000159.1 GCA_028688955.1 Desulfuromonadaceae bacterium | reverse complement strand
CCAGAATATTGACATACTCCGGATTCAGCGCCTTGAGCTGCAGCAGCAGCGGCTGAACTCTCGCCTTGTTCTGCAGCCTGACATCCGGCATCTGGGCGAGGGTAACGAGCAGTTGTTCAATATCGGATGCGGTGTCTTTCTGCTCAGACGCCACTCTCTCGGCAGTCAGGCGAGTCAGGCCATACGCTTCACTGATAGCCCGCTCACGCAGCTGCATACCGGTGAAGATGATGACGGCAATAGCTGGAATGGCAATCATCAGGGTAATAAGCAGCAGCAGCGACCGGATGGGGAGAGAAAAGAGTAGTTTCATGATTGTTCCTACCAAGAGATGGTATTTCATATATTTCTATCAGAACACGCGTAAACAACCACGAGACAAGGTCTTAGAAACCAGCGATACCATATAGATTAACATCTCCGCAGCAGAGGATCTAACAACGGGGGATTGGCCGACCTTTGGCCCCCATCCGGAATTCCGAGATGGGGGCCAATAGGCAACGGTCAACCGTGGGCGCTACTATTTACCAAAGGCGGTGAGCAGCTGCGGCAACAGCTGCGGTGCACTCGCCTTGATAGCCCCCCCCATAAAGTCCATGATCCCCGGTCGGTAGCCATCGTTCAGAATTTTGTTGAACATCGCGGCGCTGGTCTTGCAGACGCAATCAGCATCTTCGACTGTTTTACCGTCCTCGATAGTGCAACTTTCCGCGTCCAGTGTCAGTGTCTTCTTGATATCGTCTATAGCGAAGTAGAACGTAGTCGGGACATTGAAGACACCCTTCTTGTAATTTTCCTGCAATTTTCTGAAGATATCTTCCTGCATGATTGTCCCTCCGATATATTTTCAGCGTTTATATCACGGCTTACTGAATAGTGGTGGCGGAAAAGAGAGCTGGTGCCGAGGACCCCGGTGCTGATCCCGGCGTATCATTGGCTAAATGGCGGGGCAAAACGTTGAAAACAAAAAAACGGGGGCTTTTTTGCCCCCGACGTTATTACGAAACATCAGTCTCTGCCGCGACCATGCCCGTTCCTGTCCCGCTTTTCTTCCTTCCAATCTTTCCGGTCATCGCGGCGATCATCTTTCCGCTCATGCTTTTCGTAGCGGCGCTCTTCTTTTCGTTCATGCTTTTCGTAGCGGCGTTCTTCCTTCCGCTCATGGCCTGGACGGAAATAGCGGCCGCGATAGTGGTCCCGGTCTTTGCGATACACCCGATACTCCCGGTCACGATACGAACGGATCTGTTCAATCCGGTGGCTGCGGATACCGGGCGGCAGGTGACGGTACGGGACTTCAACCCAGGGGCCGTTGTGATTGTGGGAACGGTGCCAACTGTTGACGTAGTACAGATAGAAATAATCGGAGCTGAAGATGATGTCATAGGGGGTATCAACACCGACGTAAAAACCGAGCCGGGGTGAATTGATAAAAAGCGGAGCCACTTCAAAACGGACTGACGGCGGGGTGGAGACAATCACCCTGTGGGCAGGGACACCAATATTGTCGTTGACGCTCACCTCTGCCTGTGCCGACGACACCGCGACGATGACTGATGCTACAAGAACAAGTACTGTTTTTTTCATGCGCAATCTCCTCTCTTCTTTTGGATACCTATAGCACATATTGGCTTATTTTAGAACCAACTTATCCCTTATCGAAACAGACGACAGCAGCTCCACCTGAACAGTCTGGGCAAAAACAGACAACGCCTCTGTGGCGTTCCCACGCAGAGGCGTTGTCTGGATAGTTATCATCCTGTTTCCAATCCCGTTCAGCGCGAACTGGCACCCCGCACAGGCCAGAGATAATACGGTTTCGCTTCCGGCTTCGGCGTGATCTTGCCGTTGCTCATATCGGCGGTCCAGATTTCGCTCGGCGATTGACGGGTGGATGTCCAGTATTCGTAATCGCGCATGTCGATAAAGCCGAGCTGGCGCAGCTTCTGGTGCGGCCAGGTATCCATCTTTGCCGGGTCGTACCCCATAGCCTTGGCATACTCGATCAAGCGGCCCATCTCCTCTTTGGAGGGGACACGCCAGTCGGCATATCCGGCGTAGTTCGTTTCGTTCAGGCGCTTCATGTACTCATAGACATTGTCGTCACCACGCCAGATCAGCTGGCGGCCCGGCATGTTGGCATTTTTTGCCCAGGTAAGTCCGGTATTCTGATCCACGGCCGTTTTTTCCAGAAAGACAAAATTCGGCTTTGCAGCGGAACAGGCCACCAGCAACAGAACCACAGGAAGTAGCAGCAACAGTTTTTTCATGGCGTTACCCTCCAAAAGTGCCGCGCGTAAATACCTTGCGGATTTCTTTCTCGTCTGACCATTCCAGAATGCCGGTTTTCAGGTTCTTGAGCGACATCGTGAATTTGTAGTACACGTCGGTCGTGCTGCCAACCTTCTGCCTGATCTCGGAGAAGTTTGATGTCAACAGGAATTCAGCTCCAATCTGCTGTCCGAACTGCACAGCGGTCTTTTTGTCGACCAGACCGCTATCCTGCTGGGTTTTGAGCTCTTCGATCGTTTGCTCATCGGTCGTGCGGTCGATAAAGCGGAATTTACCGGAACGAATCAGCTTGGCGCGGATCGAGTCGGTAATCGATTCGGTATCGATATGCTGCATCGTCTTGTTCTTGACCTTGTCAACGCTCACGACCGGACGGCGCGAAGCGGTCAACTCAACCATCGGCGGGAAGATGAGCATCGAATCGACCGTCGTTTCGGCGATCTGCTGCAGATCGGATGAACCGAATTCAGTGGAGATCGGCTTGGCCGACCCGGCATCACCGTATTGCATCGTTGATGCGCAGCCACCCAGAGCAAAGCTCCCGATCGCTACGATCAGTAAAAATTTTTGCATGCCGTTTTTCATACGCTGCGTCCTCACTTTTTAAATGGAGTAGTTTCTTACTTCCTCGGAACTATACCTGTAAACCTGCTGCCGGATCGTTTTATTCCATTTCGCGAATTTTAAGCTTGAACTCTTTGGCGCGCGGATCCGGTGCGACACCCTGCACGGTTTTGGTCTCACGACCGGTCAGCAGAACCGGTTTCCACGAGCCTGATCCGGAATTGATCTCCAGCCCGCCGGCATCATACCAGTCGAAGCGGTACTGGAACTGCAGTGTATCCCCATCCCTGGAGCGCAGGGTGGCCTGGGCGCGCATGAGATCCCCCGCCTGGACGCTCCGGAGATCGACAATCTGCAGATCACCCTTCAGACCGCTGCTGTTAAACACCACATTCTTCTCAAGCGTCCGGGCGCCCTGTTCGTCCCATGACGTCTTGCCGGTTGTTTCCACTCCCGCCGTCGTGCTGCAGCCAGCCAGCCCCATCAACGCGATCAGAGCAGCCGCCGCTATCCCGCTGACAACAAAGTTATGCTTCTGTTTCATCATGCTCCCCTCCCTATTTCCACGTGAGTGGTTTTTCACTTGAGCCGGGTGTTGTCCCGCTGTCACCCTTTGTGCCGAAATCCGGCAGTGTCACATCTGCTGGCGGCTCCCATTCGGACGCCCGACTGGCCGCGCTCTTCACGAAACGGACGACACACCCTTTGGTGATACCGCCATCGTCACCACTTATTGTCGCATAACTCTGATATTTTTCAATCCTGCTGATCACCGCCTGCCCAACCGGCAGCTCATTCCGCAACACCTCTCCGGTGTCATCGTCCTTCACATTCTGGACGGTGTAGATCTCTACCAGATCACCCTTCGCAAAGCCGGCCTCGCTGCCACGATTGAACATGACCACCTTGCCGGTCACCGTCAGCACCTTTGCCGGCATAAGCAGGGCAACAACCTCCTGTGAGAGTTTTTGTGCCATCTCCCTGGCCAGAGCGACAAGAACCTCTTCGCTCCCCGCAAGCTGTCCTATCCGCGCGTTCTCAATCACTTCAGACCTGTTCAGCTGAATGCTGGGAGAATCCGGCAGCACCGTGCCGGTTGCCGTGTTGACAACCTGCACAACGACAGACAGGAAAATCTTGCGGTTCAGCGACGCCCGGCCGATCGCACGATATTCCACGATGTCGGACCTGTCCTCAAAACCGTCGATCCGTGGCATAAATGCATATTTAGCACCAGCCGTCCTACCGGTCTCAGCGGTTTTTTTATCATCAGAGACGGCGGAAGCCGCTGCTGCTTCCTGCTCAGGTTCAACCTCAGGCGCGCGGCTGTGCTCCATCAGCTGGAACACGCG
>JAQTXD010000158.1 GCA_028688955.1 Desulfuromonadaceae bacterium | reverse complement strand
CACGCCTTCTCTTCAGCTAAAGCAAGTTCTAAGGCCTTTTGCTCAACCATATCTTCGCTGATGGCTTTCTCAAGTCTCATGTATGTCGGGTTCTTTGTGTCAACAGGTGAATTGATGTACGAAGTAAGATCACCAAACTCCGCACCTTTGTAATAATCAAAAAAAGCTTTTAAGTGGCCCACCTCCTCATTAGCAAGAAGTTCCAGCACTTTTCGCGCTCTATCGTTCTTGGCAACAGACGCAGCCCTGCGATAAAAATCCATGCTATCCTTTTCGGCTTTGATTGCGAGACTAATAGCCTCTTGTAGAGTATACTCTCTTCCCATATAAGCCCCCTTTAATAAGATGATGTGTTTACAGTATAACCGACAAAATGCTTTGGTCAATAATTATCTATTTAGGCTCCTGCCATCTGTATTCAGCATTAGTAAATACAAAAACTACTTGACAACGTGATTGATAGGTCGTACATTCTCATTAGAAAATGATTTTGTTTCTAATTAAAGCCCCGGGGAAAGCATATAACATGAAAACTATCTACGTGCTTTCTGATTCGACAGGTGAGACTGCTGAGCGCGTAATACGTGCCGCGCTTTCACAGTTTTATGACGAAGATGTGCGCGTTCATCGTCTTTTTAAGGTGAGCACCCAGTCGGATGTGAAACAGGCTTTGTCTGTTGCTGGCCGTACCCCTGGATTGGTTGTCTATACTCTGGTTGATCCTGTATTGTCCGAGGTCGTTGAACGAGTTGCCGAAGAGTGCGGACTTGTTACGGTAGATTTGCTAAGTCCTCTTATTTACAGTATGTCGCGTTATCTGGGCGCTCCTTCTCGAGGAAAGCCAGGGTTGCTCCATCGTATAGACACAGATTATTACCGCCGTGTAGAGGCAGTAAACTTTACAGTTAAGCATGATGACGGGCAGGAGACCAGGTATCTACATAAGGCTGATCTTGTTCTTGTTGGTGTGTCGCGTTCTTCAAAGACTCCGCTTTCCATGTACCTTGCCCATAAGGGGTATAAAGTTGCAAATGTGCCAATTGTTTTTGGTATAGCACCTCCAGAGGAACTGTTTGAAATTGATCAAACAAAAATAGTCGGTCTGTTGATTGATCCCAAGCGTCTTGTTGAGATTCGTACCTCCAGGTTAATCAATATGCGACAGAGCCCGCGAGGGAGTTATAATGACTATCAGCAGGTAGAAGAAGAAGTGTCAGCCTGCCGACAGTTGTATAGAAAGCATCCGGAATGGTACATCGTCAACATTACTAACAAGTCTGTAGAGGAAGCGGCTTCCGAGATTATGCGAAGAATGGAAATGAATTCTGGAAACGAGTATTAAAGTAATTCTGTTTAATTACACCAAAAAGGAGATATGAGATGAAAATACTTATTGTAGAAGATGAAAAAAAGGTTGCCAGCTTTATTAAGCGGGGGCTTGAAGATGACAGTTATCAGGTTACGCTCAGTCATGACGGTGTAGATGGCTTTAAGCGTGGCAGCAGTGGCGAATTTGATCTTATTATTCTTGATTATATGCTGCCGAAGAAGGATGGTCTTACGGTTTTGCATGAACTGCGTGAGTCGGGGAATAAGATTCCTGTCCTGATGTTGACAGCTAAATCAGAAACTGATGATGTCGTTTCTGGTCTCGATGCTGGTGCGGATGATTATTTGGCAAAACCGTTTGCATTTGCCGAGTTGCAAGCCAGAGTCAGGGCACTTATCAGACGCAGTGAGCTGGACCGAGGAGCTGAAATCCGTTTTGCTGACCTGAGACTTGATCCGGTCAACCACAAAGTGTGGAGGGGGCAGGTTCCTATTGTTCTTACCGCAAAAGAATATAATCTCCTTGCCTATATGGTGCGGAATGCCGGAAACGTTCTTACACGTGCAAATATAGCTGATAACTGCTGGGAATACCCCTTTGAGACTTTCACAAATATTATCGATGTGTATATAAACTACCTGCGTAAGAAGGTTGATGGTAAGTTCCCGACCAAACTTATTCATACTGTACGCGGGCAAGGGTATATTCTGAAAGAGGGGTAGCAGGAGTTCTGCTCTTTTTGTCCAATTTTTAAGTACATGAATAGTCAGGGGCGGTGTCGTGACTTATGCGATCCCGCCCTTGCTTGTGGAGAGCATAATGTCTGCCCGCTATATGCAACCGCTACGAATTCTGATACAATGTTTGTTTAATGGATTTGTGATCTGGCTTGGGTTCCGTTTTTATGACTTTATCCAGATGGCCACTGCTGTTGGTGAAAAAAACAAATTAATACGCCCAGCAGGGATTGACGGCTTTCTACCAATATCCGGCTTTGCAGGAACTGTGTCTTGGCTAAAGGGCGGTGAAATAAATACGATACACCCGGCAGCTGTGATCATTTTTGTGACGGTGATTTTGATTTCACTATTGCTGAGGCGTTCGTTCTGCTCCTGGATTTGTCCAGTCGCGTCAGTATCAGAGTGTGCCTGGAAGGTCGGATTTCGCCTGTTCCGCTGTAACTGGCGCCTGCCCGTAAGGCTGGATGTCCTGTTAAGGGGCCTGAAGTACCTTTTGCTGTCTTTTTTTGTCTATTACATTGGCGTCGCCATGTCGCCTGATGCGTTGTCCAGATTTCTCCAGTCAGACTATCACATGGTTGCTGACGTACGTCTGATGGATTTCTTTCTGCACATGTCTCACTTTGCGTTGTGTGTTGTTTTAGTGCTGTTGGTATTGTCATTTGTCCTACGAAATCCATTCTGCCGCTATCTCTGCCCATATGGGGCTCTGCTGGGTTTGACAGCAATGTTTTCGCCAATGCGTGTGACCAGAAATGCCGAACGCTGTGTGTCCTGTGGTGTTTGCAGCCAAGTCTGTCCAACTTATATCGATGTCATGCATAAAAGTAGCGTTGCTTCTCCCGAATGTATTGCTTGTTGGCGATGTATCAGTTATTGCCGTTTCAATGAAGCTCTTTCAATGCGGGTCGTACGACGTTTTGTGGTACCAGGCTTCGTCTTTGCGGCCATGGTGGTGCTGCTGTTTATTGGTGGGACCATGATCGGAAAGTTTAGTGGGCATTGGCACAGTTCCATATCTCTGAAAGAATATGTCCGATTGTTGGGCAAGTAAAAGAAAGGAAACAATATAATGGGCGTATATGCCAACACTGTAAGTATTACCCAGTTTTCAGTAACAGGTGAACTGCCAAAAACAGATCAATTCCAATGGTTCTCTGAAAAACTTGCTGGCCATGGCTTTCAATCAATTGAAAATTCTACCGAAGAATCCGCTGAAGGATGGACGTTGGTTGATAAACCGGATGATGCCAGTTTTGATTCGCCATCAGATTTTTGGCGTGATAATTTTATTGTATTTTCTCTGCGTAAAGATCAACGCAAAATTCCGGCTGCTGTCCTTAAATCGCACACCGGACGTGAAGAAGGCGCTTTTCTGGCCCAAAATCCCAATCTGCGCCGTACTCCAAAGCATAAGCGCGAGGAGATAAAAGAGCAGGTTCAGATGCGCCTTATGACGAGATGTCTCCCGGTACCTTCTACTGTTGATGTCGTGTGGGACCAGAAGAGCGGGGTACTTACGCTCTACAGCCTTGGGACAAAAGTTATTGAGCGTTTTGAGGATATATTCCGGAAAACGTTTGAGGGTTTCAGTCCTGTGATTATTCATCCGTTTGCTCGGGCGCAAAAGCTTCTGGAGGGACAGCTGCTTGACTCACTGGAAGCCGCCAATCAAGCCGGTTCTGATGCTGTTGTCGCTCTGATTCGTGACAATCAATGGCTTGGATGGGAATTTATGTTATGGCTGCTGCAGCGCGGGGTCAACGGAGAGGGAGAATTCTCTGTGTGCTGTCCTGGTCATATTACTAGTGGTGAGAAGTTTTCCGCCTGGATTGATGATCGTATCCAGTTTCAAGGTGGGGGTGAAGAAGGGGGAATTCAAAAAGTAACAGTTTCTGGCTCACAGGATAGTTATCTTGAAGCCATTTCTGCTCTCAAGGGCGGTAAGCGAATTACGAGCGCAACAATTTGTATGGAAAAGGACGAGAACCCCTGGAAAGTGACCCTTAAGGGCGACACGTTCGGCTTTGCGTCTTTTAAATGTCCTCAGGTCAGAGTTGAAAAGGATTCAACTGTTGACCAGATGAGCGAGCGGGAAGCTGTATTTTATGAGCGGATGTTCCTGATAGATCAAGGGTTACAGATGTATGATAGTTTATTTACGACGTTTCTTAA
>JAQTXD010000072.1 GCA_028688955.1 Desulfuromonadaceae bacterium | reverse complement strand
CCGCGATTACTTAAACCGGTAAGCGGGTCGGTGTGTGCCAGGAGTTCAAGTTTTTGCATCGATTCATCCAGCTGTGTAACCATGCTGTTGAATGAGTCGGAAAAATCACCCATGAAATCTACTCGCTGGGTAAAATCTCCGGATGCGATCATTTTTGTCTGCCAGGTCAAGTGATGCAGCGATGCCTGCAACGCTTTAACTGATCCCGGCAGATACCCCTTCTTTGTTACATGGTAGTCAAGGTTGCCGGAGGCAAACTCCATAATCGCGGTTCGGACCTCCAGTAACGTCGTATAAAGTTGTGGGTATCCTTCCACATCCGCAAGCTCTCCCGGTGGCTCAAGCGGAACGGTATGGGCGGTCAGCAGGCCCAATAAATTTTTGACCGCCGCATTAAGAAGCGACGAATTGTTATCTGATGTCTGTTCCATACGGTATTCCGTCGATGGCGCTATAAAACGAAAGCTGCAATCACTGATACACCAGCAGCCTGCCTCTGTGACAATGAATTCTATTCCAGAAAAATATTCTGCAACGCGGAGAATGCCTGTTCAGTATGACTGCTGATCTCGTGCGCGTACCCTGTTAGCCGGAAACCTCATGTACGCTTCATGTGTATGCAACAGGTACCGGAACATTCTCCCTGCTATTCAACGGGTCTCGTGTCAGTGCCGGTCCCGCCCGGAACAGGGGATATCAGTTTGAAAAAATTCTTCATGGCGCTTCGCTCCCGCCCACTTTTCCTTCGGACGAACCATGTGACGACTGTACTCACCTCTGGAGGAAGTGTCCTGCAGTCTATCGTACCACTGTAGCGCGGGAGATCGACGACTGAGCGCGGCAGGAAACTTATTCCCATGCCGGCTGCGACACAACCGATGATTGCTTCGGTGGAGCCCAATTCCATCACCCGGTAGGGGACCTGTCCGGTCTGCCGCAACCATTCCTCCAGTCGAGCGCGGTAGGCGCACCCTGAGCGGAAAACCAGAATAGTCGTTGTACCGCTTTGCAGTATTTCTTCGCCCCCCCGGGGAACGACCATCGTCAGCTCTTCATCAAATGCCTTTTCGGCTACCAGGTCCCCATGTGACACCTCACAGCCGACAAATGCGCCATCAAGCTGGTAGTCCAGCAACCTGGTGATGCTTTCTTCCGAGGTGCCGATATGCAGGCTTAGTTCCACCTCGGAGTAGAGCTGGTGGTATCGGAACAGCAGCTCGGGCAGACGAACAGCCGCGGTCGTCTCCATTGAGCCGATTGAAAGCTTGGCTCCGCGGCCGTCCTGCTCCCGTACAGCCTGTTCCGCTTCCGAAACCAGATTGATTATTTTTTCCGCATACTCCAGCAGCAAATCGCCGCTTGCGGTCAGGTGCATTCCTCTGTTTCGGCGCTGGAAAAGTGAAGTACCCAGCTGCTCCTCCAATTGACGGATACGGGCCGTAACGTTGGACTGAACACAATGCATTGTTTCGGCGGCACGGGTGACGCTTTCCTCTCTGGCCACGGCTATGAACATGCGTAACTCATTCAGTTCCATTCGCCTATTGTATCATTATAAATGATGTTGTCATCAAAATAAATCATTTGTAAAGATACAAGAGTTGTACTACGATTACCTCATGATCAACGAACAAAATAATAACAACCATGCTGAGACCAATCCTCAGCCGGCTCTGCGGGTACTTATTGGCGGGATGCTTGGCATGATGGTGGCCATGGGGATTGGTCGTTTTGCTTTTACGCCGATTCTACCCTTGATGCAGCGTGACCTGGGCGTCAGCCACAGCCTGGCCGGGTGGCTTGCATCCCTCAACTATGTCGGGTATCTGGCCGGGGCGCTGCTCTGCGCTGTCAGGCCTCGCCTGTTGCGCAGCGCGTCAGTCAATGTGGGTGCTCTGGTCGCAAGTATCTCAACCACAGTGCTTATGGGGTTGACTACATCCCCGTTCTGGTGGGGCGCGTTACGGTTGACCGCAGGTTTTACCAGCGCGCTGCTTTTTGTGGTGATTGCCATCGAGGTGAGCGAAACTCTGGTGCGCAGTCGACATAGCCGCTGGAGCAGCGCGCTCTACGGCGGGATCGGGTTAGGGATTGCCCTGAGCGGCTCATTCGTGCCATTTCTCGACCGTCTCGGCGGTTGGAGTGTCACATGGCTCGGCATGGGGCTCATGGCCGTCCTATTGGCCCTTGCGGGCATAACCGTTGCGGGTAAGAGGCACGGAGCAGTCGGAGTACCAGACGGAACCGTAGCAACTACCGGCGCTCTTACGGGTATAAGCAGGCTGGCAACTGCTTATTTTTTAGAGGGGGTGGGTTATATTGTCAGCGCCACCTTCCTGGTGACCATGATTGCCCATACACCGGGACTGGGCGAGTTTGCTCCATGGAGCTGGGTAGCGGTCGGGCTGGCGGCGGCTCCGTCCACCATTTTCTGGCAGCTGACTGCAAGCAGAATCGGAGTACGTCCGGCACTGACATTGGCTTATCTGCTTCAGTCCATCGGTATTTTTCTAAGCATCAATGCCGGTAGTGTATTGAGGGCCGGATTGGCCGCCGTCATCTTCGGTGGAACCTTTCTTGGTATAGTAGCCCTGGCAATGTCTGAGGGGGCGCGGCGCGCGGGCAGTGAAGGACGGCGTGCGACAGCTGTTCTGACTGCATGTTTTGGCGCGGGACAGGTTGTCGGTCCGCCCCTGGCCGGGTTTCTTGCGGATCAGCATGGTGGATTTTCGCTGTCGCTGCTTCTGACCGGTGTGCTGGTGGTACTGGGCGGTATTCTGGTGGCTACGGACAGGGGTTTCTCAATAAAAGCGGTTTCAAACAACAGCTGAACGGAGAACATGACCATGCACCACATAAAAATGATGAATTCCCGCAAAGGGGCATAGACGGAACAGAAGAGGGCTCCTGTCCACGGGGCCAGCCAACTGCTGGTTGTGACGTGCCGGGGAAAATCCGGTAATAACAGTGGTGGCGGTGGACGAGGTAGATGCGGGTAAATGGGGGGTGCGGGAGTCGGGTATCCCCTCGATGCAATGAAGGGCGGGGAAATCCCCGCCCTTCATTATTGCACTATCTCATGCGCGCTGCTTACTTCTTTGCTTCACTCTTCATAACAACTGCCATGGCGTCATTAAGCATCTTGACCCCAGCCTTGGAGGCGTCGATGGAGCCGGTCAGGCTTTCGCGAGCCAGGCCGGGATTATGGAAACCGTCGGAGTTTTCAGCTGTCCAGTATTCCCAGAGAACATGGGCTTCTTCATGCTTTTCACGAGCCTGGGCAAGTACGCTTTCAGTAACGCCCATACGCTGAGCAGCGGCGTAGGAGTCGATCAGCTGGCCAAGCCAGTATTCTGCCTTGCGCATTTTACCCTTGGTGTAGTTTATAACGGATTCCATCTCATACTGCTTTTTCTCGATGGTGCTGTCCGGGTGGCAGCCAAGGCAGGCAGCCTTGATATTCTGTTTCGGTTTGATTACGCCGTGTGTCGAGAACATCTTGCCGTCTTTTCCCTTTACCTTCGGCATGTGGCACTGGTGGCACTGTACACCGGCCTTGTCGTGGATACTGCCGGCATAGGTTTCGGCTTCAGGGTGCTGGAATTTAATCAGGCGTGCGCCGGTGACTGCATGCTTGAAGTCGAAGAAATTCTGGGTTTCCTTGTAGTGCTTCAGCAGCTGCAGGACGTTCTTGAGGGGGAAGTGGTTGGTGCGCGGGTCGGCATATTTGACGGCTTGCCCGTCGCTCCACTGGGTGCCGCCGCCGCAGGCATATTCCACATGGCACTGGGCACACATCATGCGTGAGTCGGTCTTCTTCATTACGCCGATTTTACGGAAGCCGTCACGGAAGGAGATTACCTTCAGGTCGGTTGTGCCGTTTTTTGAAAAGATGTTGTTTTTGGTGTCACGCTCAATAGCCTGGATCAGGCCGTCACGGACAACACGTGGCTGGGTGCCGTGCGGGTCGTGGCAGTGAATACAGCCTACAGCATTATTGGTGTCCTTGGCGACATCAACGACATTTGACGTGCGATCCCACTTGGCCCTGGGGTCCTTGTCTCCCATGAACTTCCATTTGAGGATATGGTCGGAGGTCTTGCACTGGATGCAGGTCGGGTTGCCGGCCATGGCAGATTGCTTCAGCTTATAATCGACGCCCTTGTCTTCCAGCACGTCCCACACCTTGCCGGTCTTATCAATACCCTTCCAGCCGTCCTTGAACTGGAAACGTCCACCCTGGAATCGATCTACGGCAAACTGGTCGATGACCATGAAAGCATGGCCACGGGGCTCGTTATGCTCAAAGGTAAAGCCGTAAGGAGCCAGCAGTTTGTCCTGCATGGGTGAACGACCGGTCGGTGTCCCCTTCTCCTTGCGGGCGCCGCCGTCGTAGTTAACCTTGTAGAAACTCTCAAACTGGCTCTTGTGGCACTTGCCGCACAGCGCTTGGTCGATAATTGTCACCGGTTTGTTCTTCTCCGGGTCCTTCATGTGGGCGTCAAGTTTGTCATGGCAGACCGTGCAGGCGAGTTTAGCGTGTTTTGAGCCTTCCTTCATCGCCTTGATCTCGTCGTGGCACTCGTAACATTTTGCACGTCCGTCATTGGCCAATTTGGTCGCCGGTTTATTGACGGCGGTAGTCATGGACGGGAGGGATAGCAGCAGACCTGCTACGCCAGCGACCGCGGCCGCGATGGCCAGATTCTTCTTCAGCATGGTTATTCTCCTTTCGTTGGTGGTGGTTCTGCGTGGATGACAGATGGTTCTTGAGTAGTTGCGCGAGGCTGCATTCTGACCGCTTTGGGATTCACCGGGCAGACATATTCACAGATACTGCAGCCATTGCAGAGAATCTGATTGACTCTGACGCCGACACCCGGAGTAAGCTTTATGGCATCCTGTTCGCATCGTTCCATACAGGCGAAACAGCCGCTATTCTTGGCAAGACAGTGTTCGTTGTGAGGGACGGCAACCATATCTTCCCGTGGTGTCGCATCAAAACCAGCCGTGTCCGGTATCGACAGGTGCGCCACAGCGGTAGATTTGAGAGCATCACTTACCGAAAATACCGCCTCACCAAGCGACATCAGGCCTTTTTTGAAAAAATCCTTACGGCTGATGTTCATTTTTTTGTCCCGCCTTTTTTGTGTAATTTGGGTTGCTTTGTTTCGCCACGGGCATGACACCCGGTGCAACTCAACCGTTCGGGGTGCGGAGTCTCCGGGGCACCTTTTGCTCCGGTTCGGTGGCATCCGAGACAGTATGACCCGTCGGCGGTGTCTTTAACGGCATGGGGAATCATCGGCGGAGTATTCTCGGCGCTTTGAGCATCTTTTTCATAATTTTCCGGCTCTTCTGCAGTCACGATAACCGGGAGTGCGAGGAACACGACGAGGGATGCAACTGCACAACAGCGAAACAGTACTCTCATGGGAAACCTCCTTGAATTAGACCGATTTATTTATACCAGATGTCCACGCCAAGAGCTTTGGCGGGGCAGATGTCCACGCAATCGCCACAGCGGGTGCAATCTCCGCTTGTGACCTGCGGCGCGTTGTTGAGCAATGACGGTGTCAGTACCTCTTCTACCGGACAGACATCAGTGCATTCTCCACAGCGGGTACAGAGAGATGGTGCGAATCCGATACGGAGCGGACTGTATCTGCCCAGTAATGAGTAAAATCCCCCGACTGGACAGAGTGAGCGGCACCAGATGCGCCGGGCTACGCATATTTCAACAATGAGAATCGCCAGTACAAGCAGCAACGGCACCATCGACCGGAACATGACGGCACGGCTGGTTATACCGATCGGTGACAGAACTTCAAAGAATGGAATTCCTGCCAACAGGGAGATGACAATCGTTGCGGCTAACGACCAACGTGTCCCGCGTAATGTGAATGCCCGCTCTCCCGTGCCAAGCCGTCTGCGAAGTTTTTCACCGATCTCAGTGAGAAGATAAACCGGGCAGACCCAGCTGCAGAAGGTGCGGCCGCCGATAATAAAATACAGTCCGGTTAGAATCAAAGCCGACCCCAGAAACGACGCAATGAAAATATGCGATGCAAGTGTTGCCTGCAGAAACGCCAGCGGATCGGCCAGGCCGATACCGAACAGCTCGCCGGAGGACAGGTTGCCGTGAAAAAAGGTGAGGCCGAGCAGCGGCGAGGCTATCGTGGCGATTATACCGATCTGGACTATGCGGCGTATGGGCCACCATTTAAAACTCATAGTAGTCCTTCTGAGCGGGTGGCGACTTCATAACTACGATAACCGGTTTATCGCGCACACAGGCATTCTCGCAGATACCGCATCCGACACATTTGTCGCGGTGAATCACCGGTTCCATGATCGAATGTACACCGGTGCGCTGGTTGTGGCGTGGTTCGATTGTAATGGCCTTATCAATCAGCGGGCATTGCCGGTAACAGACTTCGCATCGCAGGCCGCGCAGGGAAAGGCAATTTTCGCGGTCAACTATAACCGCTGTCCCCATGGTTATCTTTTCTACATTCTCAAGCTTCCTGTCCAGTGCTCCTGATGGACAGGCTTTGGCGCACGGTACATCCGGGCAGAGATAACAGGGGACTTCCCGGGCTATGATATGTGGTGTTCCTATGCCAACCCCCGCTTCGCCGCCTGACATCTTGATCGAGTTATAGGGACACGCCTGGGCGCATTTCCCGCACTTGACGCAGGCTGCCAGAAAGCGCGATTCTTCAGCTGCCCCCGGTGGCCGCAGGTAGAAACCGCGGGCATCGGCCCGGCGCAGGAAGAGAGTCGAAATACTCCCTCCTGCAACCATCAGGGCGAGCGGAACCAGCACGCCGTCTTTCAAAAAGCGGCGGCGGGTGACACCGGTATGTGCAGATGGATGATTCATAGATCTTGCCAGTTACGCTTTTTCAACTTTGACAGCGCACTTCTTATAATCCGGCTCCCCCGAAATCGGACAGTAGGCATCAATGCAGAGTTCGTTAATCAGCTTGGTTTCGTCAAAAAAGGCCACAAAGACATTCCCTTTTTCGGCTTTTCCCCGCCCGTTCAGATCTACCGGAAGAACAATCGTGCCGCGCCGCGAACTGATTTTAACCTTTTGGAGATGCTTGATACCTAGTTTCTTGGCATCATCCGGATGCATCTCGCAGACTGCCGACGGGTATGCCCGCTTGAGTTCAGGAACCCGCCCGGTCATTGTGCCGGTATGCCAATGCTCCAAAACACGTCCGGTGCAGAGCCAGAACGGATAACTCCTGTCAGGGGCTTCTGCCGCAGGTTCATAAGGGCGTGCCCAGATAACCGCCCGCCCGTCGTCTTTTTTGTTCTTATAGAACTTGACCCCTTCACCGGCCTTGACGTACGGGTCATGACCTTCCGCATAGCGGTAGAGAGTCTCCTTGCCGTTGACCACCGGCCAGCGCAGACCGCGAGCCTTGGTGTATGCTTCGTATGGTGCCAGATCTTTGCCGCCGACGGTAAATTTGCGGTACTCTTCCCAGATCTCTTTTTCGACGTATTTGTAGGGGAAGAGGTTGCCGTGTCCGAGGCGCTTGGCCAGATCAATTGTCTGAGTAAGGTCATTCCTGGCTTCACCGGGCGGTTCGACCATTTTATACCACTGCTGGGTGCGGCGTTCCGCGTTGCCGAATACCCCTTCCTTTTCGACCCAGCATGCGGATGGAAGAATGACGTCAGCCACTTCGGTGCTTTTGGTCGGATACATGTCGGAGACAATGACAAATCGACCGTCGCCTTTGCGCGCTCCCGTGCGGAAACGGTTCAGGTTCGGAAGGGATTGGAACGGGTTGGTCACCTGGGTCCAGACCACTTTTATGTCGCCTCGATCCAGCGCACGGAACATTTCGATGGCACTGTAGGTCGGCTTGCCCGGAATTTTGTTTGGATCTATGCCCCAGATTTTGGCTGCTATGGCGCGGTGTTCCGGGTTGGTGACTACCATATCTGCCGGCAGACGGTGCGTGAACGTGCCGACTTCCCGGGCTGTTCCGCAGGCAGAGGGCTGGCCGGTCAGCGACATGGGGTTCTCGCCCGGCCGGCAGATTTTGCCGGTGAGGAGGTGAAGGTTGTAGACAAGGTTATTGACCCACGTACCCCGGGTATGCTGGTTGAAGCCCATGGTCCAGAGCGAGTTTACCTTGCGGCTCTTGTCCGCATAGAGACGGGCCAGCTCGACAATCTTCTCCGCCGGTACGCCGGAAAGCTTGGAGGCATATTCCGGTGTGTAGGTTTTGAGGAAATCCTTGTATTCGTCAAAAGTCATCGGCTTGGGGTCATCGGTAAACTTGAATTTGTCTTCGAGACCATTGCCGATGTTGGTTTTACCTTTTTTAAAGACGACATGTTTTTTGATGAAACTTTCGTCGTAGAGTTTCTCCTTGACGATAACGTGTGCAATGGCGTTCAGGAGGGCCAGGTCCGTCTGAGGAGCAAATTTGATATATTGATCGGCCATTTGGGACGTGCGGGTACGTCGGGTACCGAAATCGATGATTTTCACCCTGGGATTTTTCAGACGGTTGTCAATCATGCGGGAAAACAGTACCGGATGGCATTCGGCCATGTTTGCACCCCAGAGGAAATACGTGTCGCCCAGATCCAGGTCGTCATAGACGCCCATGGGTTCGTCGGACGCGAAGGTTGTCATGAAACCGGTGACAGCGGAGGCCATGCAGAGTCGGGCGTTGGGCTCGACATTGTTGGTGCCGATACCGCCTTTGAAGAGTTTACTGGCGGCATACCCCTCGAAAACGGTCCACTGGCCGGAACCGTAGATGGCGACGGAATCAGGGCCATGCTTGTCAATGGACTCTTTAAATTTGCTGGCGATGAGAGACATTGCCTCTTCCCAGGAGGCTTCAACCATTTTGTTGCCTTTGCGGATGAGCGGTTTTGTCAGTCTGTCTTTGCCGTACAGTATTTTGGAGAGAAAATACCCTTTGATACAGTTGAGTCCTTTATTGACCGGTGCCGCCGGATCACCTTTCGTGGCGATAATCCTGCCGTTTTTGACCCCAACCAATACACCGCATCCGGTTCCACAGAAACGGCAGGGTGCCTTACCCCACTTGACTCCAGCATCTGCCGCCTCGGATATTCCCGGCATCAATGCTGTTTGACCGGCAGCGGCAAACGCCGCGGCGGCAGCAGATGCCTTCAAAAAATCTCGTCTGGAAAGTTCCATGTAATCCTCCTGATGTGTTGGGTGGCATGCGAAATCGGCCGGTGAGCCGTTCGTGGCTAGACATCTTCAAAATTGTGATAGGCAAGACGTACGGTGATAACATCTTCGACATCATGGAGATGTGAGACAAGGTCAACCTCACCCTGTACCGTCTCCGCTTCAATAACAGCAACTATCTGGCCATCCGGGAGCACACCATGTACTTCGACCCCTGCAAATGCGGCAATCCGGCCGGCTACGGCATCAGCACTTCCGTCAAGACAGCGGACAACAACCCCTGAAACCGGCATGCGCATCTCCTTCTGTTGGTCACTTATTTAAGTCGTTCAAGTGTACCAGTGTTCACCAGCTTGGCAATCAATACTCAAAACGAGATAACCGTATTCATTGTGCTGGAATTATGTGTAACACTTCTGCTCCAAATGAAATTGACGCAAGTCAAATTAAAACGGTTTATGCTGATGTGCATACCTGCAGAGAGAGCGGGTGGCAAACGCCTTCACTTTCTGCTTGACCTTTCAAAAGAGAATGGTAAAGTGGATAAAAACTGTCTTGTTACACGCAAGGAGATATGATTTATGGCATTAGAGGGAAAGATGGCTCCGGAATTTTTACTGGAGGGGAGTGACGGCGCGCAGCACAGCCTGAAAAAATATGCAGGAAAAACGGTTGTTATCTATTTTTATCCCAGGGATAACACTCCCGGCTGTACTAAAGAGGCGTGCGGCTTCCGGGATCGCTACAAGGATTTGGCCGATAGTGGGGTTGTTGTACTCGGAGTGAGCAAGGACAGCATTGCCTCGCATAACAAATTTATAACAAATTTTACCCTGCCGTTTGTTCTGTTGAGTGACCCTGATTCATCGATGATGCAGGCGTATGAGGCGTTTGGTGAGAAGGTTATGTGTGGAAAAACATCGATGGGTACCATTAGATCTACCGTTGTCATTGGACCCGACGGAATTGTAAAAAAACAGTGGGCGAAAGTTGCCAAAGCTGAGTTGCATCCGGATCAGGTGCTGGCATATCTGCGAGGGTGATCCTCGCGGCATTATTACATAGGGAGGATCACCACGAATGAATTTTGTCACACTTGAAGAGGTCGTAAAGTTTGCAATAGAGCGGGAAGACACCGCCTACAAATTGTACAAGCGGGCTGCTGAGCTTTCAACAAGTGTCTCTGCGAAGAAAATGTTTGAGGAATTAGCCCAGGAGGAGGCGACTCACAAGGATGTCTTTGTCAAAATCGATGAGGACAAGGCAGACAACCACAAGCTCTGCACGTTGCCGGAATCAAGTATTGCAAAGTATCTGGCAGATATCCCGTTTCGGGCGGACCTGACCTACAGTGAGATCCTTGTTTTTGCTCTCAAAACGGAAGAGAATGCCTATCAGCTCTACAAGACTGCAGCAGGAATGACTGATGATCCGAAGTTACAAAAGGTGCTGATGAACTTTGCCGATGTTGAGTTGGGGCATCGCCGCAAGATTGAGATGATTTATGAAGATCGGGTGCTGACGGAAGGATAGACGATCGGATAGTCGCATTAATAAAGAGACGCACCCTTGATGTTTGGGGGTGCGTCTTTGCGTCTGACGGGAATATTCGTTAAAAGCGGTACGCTGCAGTGAGGCGGATTCCCTGCTGGCTTATGGTCGGCAAGATCATTACGGCTGACTGCCTCTCAACCGTATGATACCGGACAACCGTTTTTCCGACGAAATAGCCGAGTGCAGCTCCGAAAAAGACGTCTGATGCCCAGTGCTTATTGTCGTACATTCGTGAGAGACCGGTAAGTGATGCCAGCCCGTATGCCAGTGGTGGGACAAGCGGGTTGGTTCCGTATTCTTCGGAGAGGACTGAGGCAATAGAAAATGCGGCTGTAGTATGAGCAGAAGGAAAGGATGTGTTCAGCATTTCATTTGCTTTTGGTTTGTACCAGAAATTCGGAGGTTCGTTTGTAAAAGGGCGATGGCACTGGGTTGCAGTCTTTAAGGCCCAGGCAAATGTTCCGCTGATGACGAGGCTTTCCGTGGCGAGTAATGATGCCCGGCGTGCTTTCGAGTCGTCATACAGGTGCCCGTACAGATACAAAAGTCCGAGTGGAGGCACTACGTATAATGGGTCGCCGAGTGCATTTCCAGCTGAGGCAAGCGCATCCCCCGTCGAACTTTGATTCTTCTTGATAAAATCCCTGACCGGTTCATCTACAAGAAAGAGCCCCGCAGTTGCGCCCACAACCAGTCCCGCTTTCAGCCAGTCACTCCGATCCCAATCTATTGGTGAAACAAGTAGCTTACCGGTGTCACTGAAGTATCCCCTGATATATTCACCGTTGATTTTATCCGGTTGTGCTGTCTGCACAGCGGTGAATGTGGGGGATTCGGGCTGTAGCTCTAGTGCGTATGCAGGAAGGGCTGTTGTCGCGGCGTGGAGGATGGTGATTACACTACATAATATGATGGACTTACAAAAATATGAAAAATCATTCTGTTGTGTTTGTGACATCTGGTTCAGATCTCCGTTAAAATGTGCCGACTACAAAGAGTGCCCCGCCGTTTTCAATCGGCATCGGGATCATCGCCATGTTGGTGAACAGTGGACGTTTTGTTGTTTTCTCAGGTATGTCTTCTGCTGAAACAACGTTCCGCCCCTTAGATACGACTACTTTTCCGAGTCCATAGCCGATTGCAATTGCAAGTGGATAGTCACTGGCCCAGTGCACACCGTTATTGATCATTTGAAACCCAAGCAGTGTCATGACCCCATAGCCGATTGGTTTGATGAGGGTGTATTCCGGGTAGTTTTCCGATAATACGGTGATGGTCATCATTGTGGTCGCGATATGCCCGGATGGAAACGCATCGTATGTCGGTGTGTGCTTGTTGTAATCGTTAAAGTCGGGGAAAAAATGCCATTTACCGCCGGGTGTTGTCGCTAACCGCGGCACTTGGCGTCCGGTTGAGCGTTTGAGGACCTGGACGACAATTGCAACAGACAGCATTCCTTCTGCCATCTGACTGGCCGTCTGAAGGCTCCGGACATCAGAGGCCGCAAGTCCATACCCAAGCAATCCTCCGGTGATAGATATGGGTACAACTCCATCGCCAAGAAAATACAGGGCTGAGCCAAGGTTGGTGGGATACTGGATGGCGAGTCCGGAAACTACAGGAATTCGCCCTCTCATTTTGTCATCGTCAGTAATATGCAGGCTGCGTCCCGTGTTCCGTGCCGCTCGGTATATTTCCTGGTCAGCGGCAATAAGGCCACCGGTAGCAACAGCAATAGCTGCAATGGTGAGAGCGTTTTTTTGCTGGAAACTCTCTTTAAGCCAATCGACGATATTCAGGGGGGTATGTGTTAAAAAACTGTAGCCGTTTGGTTTCTCGTAATATGCGCTTCTGTGGGCATCAATCCTGTAAAAGACTCCGTTTGTGGAGTCCTTTTCAGATGCTGGTTGTGAAGGTGAATATGTGGGAGGGGTAGCTGCTTTTTCAAGAGTTGGTTTTTCTATGGCAGAGGGAGGTTCCTCCCCGCCATCTGATGTTTGTGCCAGATTAAGAACAAACAGGAGCACCATAATAAAGATAGTGAGATTGTTTTGGGATGCCTTATAAATAAGCACTTCAGCCTCCTCCAATCATTACGATAGTTCCATTACATCGTGTTCTCAGTCCGCTTCAAAAGGAGAGAATTCAGCACTACCGAAACCGACGAAAATGCCATCGCCAGTCCGGCATACTCCGGTTTTAAATAGATGCCGTATCTGGATAACAGGCCGGCCGCCACCGGAATGCCGAGGATATTATAAAACAGTGCCCAGAACAGATTCTGTTTGATTTTTGACAGTGTGGCGCGGCCGATGACAATTGCCCGTACTGCATCCATCAAATCGCTGCGCATAAGAACTATATCCCCGGTTTCCTTCGCAACGTCTGTTCCCCCGCCGATTGCAATCCCTATCTGGGCCTGGGCAAGGGCGGGGGCGTCGTTAATGCCGTCTCCTACCATGCCGACAATCATGCCGCGTTTTTGGTATTCCTTGACAACCTCCAGTTTACGATCCGGCATGACTCCTGCTTCGAAAGAATCTACACCGGCCTGCTGTGCCACGATGGCTGCAACTTCTGCGTGATCTCCGGTGATCATGCAGGTGGATATGCCCATTCGGTGGAGTTCCGCGACCGCTTTTACCGAACCGGGTCTCAGTGTGTCCGCGAATGCTGCGACGCCGACCAGAGCGGTCCCGGCCGCAACAAAAACCAGCGATTTGCCGGCTGCGGTCAATTCTCCAATTTTCTTTGCGAGGGGAGTCAGGGAAATGCCCAGTTCTGTCATAAGCCGTTCATTGCCGACAGCCAGTGGAAAACCCTCATACATGCAGGTAACACCAAAACCGCCCCGCTCTTCAAATTCTTCTGCACTGCCCGGTTCTACCCCCGCTTCCCGAGCCGCTGCGAGTGCTGACTCGGCAAGGGGGTGGGTTGAATATGCTTCGGCGGTTGCCAGACATTCAAGCAGTTTGGCCGGGTCGACACTCCGGGAGACCGGTACCAGGTCAGTCATTTCAGGTTTTCCCCGGGTGAGGGTGCCCGTCTTGTCGAGAAGCAGCATGTTCAGACGTGAGATCGTTTCAAGTGCGGAACCTTTTTTTACCAAAATACCGCGACCAAGGGCAATGCCACTGCCAACCATGATAGCGGTCGGTGTCGCAAGGCCCATGGCACAGGGGCAGGCGATGACGAGTACGGCGATGGCATAACGGAACGCAGTCAGGAAGTCGCTTGAAAGCATACCGTACCAGACTGCAAATGTGGCCGCCGACAGTAGCATAACTATCGGTACGAACCAGGCAGAGACGGCATCTGCAAACTTTTGAATCGGAGCCTTGTCACCCTGGGCTTCGCGCACCATTTTAATTATTTGTGCCAGCAGGGTTGCCTCGCCGATGCGGGTTGCACGGATTCGCATGACACCGTTCGTACTGACAGTGGCTCCGGAAACAAGGTCACCCGGTTTCTTCAATACAGGCAGAGACTCACCCGTGACCATGCTCTCGTTAACTGCGCCACCACCTTCAAGAACTTCACCGTCAACCGGGATGATATCACCGGCACGGACAAGAACGACATCACCGACCCGGATGACCGAGGCAGGAACCTCTTTTTCGCCGCTTTCCGTAATCAAACGAGCCTTGTCAGCCTGTAAGTGGAGCAGTTTCCTGAGTGCTTCACTCGCTTTGCCACGGGCACGTGCCTCAAGATATTTCCCCAGACGTATAAATGCGATCAGCATGGCCGAGGTTTCAAAAAATACGTCATGATGCGGGCCGAGAAGTCCGAAGTAGGCGGCCAGTGAATAAAAATAAGCTGCGGAAGTGCCAAGCGCCACGAGCACATCCATATTGGTGCTGCGATTTTTAAGTGCGCTCCAGGCACCGCGATAAAACAGCAGGCCGGCAGAGAACTGGACGATCGTGGCAAGCAGCACGGTGAGTTGCATGGCTGCACGGTTGGAATGCAGACCCATGGTAAGCATTATGGGCAGTGAAGCACACAGGGAAAAGAGAAACCAGTTCCGCTGGCTGCGAAGGCCGTCATCATTGGCCATCTCTGCCCTGTGCAGTTCTACCGGTGTGTAGCCGGCCCCATGGACGATACTGAAAATGTCTGCTGCGGAAATGTGCAGTGGATCATAACGGACAAAGCCGGTTTCGGCAGCAAGGTTAACAATGGCAGTTGATATGGAGGGATGTTCAAGTAATTTTTTTTCAAGAGTATTTACACAGGACGCGCAGTGTAGTCCACGTACACCAAACGTCAGCTCGCCATCCGGTTCAGGTCGTATGACGCCGTAACCAAGCGCCTCAACGAGACCGGCAATCGTATCACCCGGGATAATGCCCGGGTCATGGGTAATGGTCAGCTCTGCAGAAGCAAAGTTGACTACGGCGCTCTGCACCCCGTTACGGCCGACCAGATCCTTTTCGATCCGGGCGGCGCAGTTGGCACAGGACATTCCGGTTATTGTAAATGTTTCTTTGGTCACACCATGCTACCTCTATCTGAAATTGCCACGCATAAAATGCCCCCAGGTGATTTTCATGGCTGAAGCAATCGGCAGCGCCAGTAAAATCCCCCAGAAACCAAGCATTTCTCCAAGTGCCATGACCATTATAATCGTTACCAACGGGTTCAGGTTCATTGATTCTTTAAAGACAAGCGGTTTTATGACATATCCTTCGACAAAATAGATTACTCCGAATGCAATCACAGTTTGACCGAGGATGGCTGCGGTCTGGAATTTAAACCAGGCAAAAAAGAGTGCCGGCAGGGTCGCAATAATGACACCAATGAACGGCAGGACTGAGGCAGCCCCTGCAAAGACACCACAGAAGATGGGGTGAGGTATCCCGAGCGCAAATAGTGCCATCGTTGCAAGCAGTGCAACAATAATGGAAACCACCACCTGACCACGCAGGTAACCGCCGATACTACTGTTGACTTCTCCGGCAATGTCAAGTATCTGAGCGCGTCGACCATCGGGGAGCCATGACGACACCGTTTCAATGACCGTCTGTTTGTAAAACAGCATAAAGAAAACAAGTATCGGCGATAGTACAATATTGAAAAGGTTGAAAAATATTCTGGTGCCGAATTGGTATGCCCAAACACCGATTTTTTCAGCTGCGGTATCAATATTGGAGGAGGCCTTGTCTATCAGCCACTGTATTTCATCAGAACCGTACCGGTCCGGCAGACGGTACTTCCATTCAACGGCAATCTGCTTGAGTTTCTGAATATAGCCTGGTACGTCAAGAACGAAGGAATTCCAGCTAATGGTGATTGCCGGGAAAATGAACGCCAGAAAAAAGACCGTGAGCAGTCCTAATAGAACGTATAAAAGTCCAAGTGCGTAGAGCCGTTTCATACCCCGTTTTTCCGCCTGAATAAGCAGGGGGTCAAGGAGGTAGGCAATTACCCAGGAGAGCAGGAAACATGAGATGGTGTGTTGCAGCGCGTATCCGGTTGCGGCCAGCAGAAAGAAAAGCATCAGAGTGGCAATGAATCGTCCGTAATCGTTGCGCGGCGTATGAGCGTGGTGAACGTGCTCCATATCCCCTCCTAGGGGTGCTTCATTCCCTGCAGGACCGTATCGGCTGTGTACAGGTTGTTCTCCTCCATCCAGATTTTAAGGCGGTTGGAAAGAAACTGGTCCTTCAATAACGCAAAACGTTCTTCCTCGTGTGGGTAGAATGAAAGAATATCCTCAATTTTCCCATAGGGCTTTCTGCCGGCGAGTGAGGAACAGAGCAGAATTTTAAGATCCGGTTCCGTTATCTGGGAGATAAAATCAGTGACGATCTGCCGTTCGCTGCGATAGTCGAATGGTGGAATTTCAAGGAAACGCTCTCCATTACTCTCCAGTTGTTCCCGAACCTCGCTGCTGTCGGATGTTGATGGCACAGAAAATATTTCTCCGGTCAGTTTGTCTAAATAATAGGCCTTATCAAGTTGACCGCTTGTAAATGCCCCGAGCAGGTCTTCCCACGATATTTCAACGCTGCGTATTGTTGCCATTTTCTACTCTCCTTATCCCCATTCAGGTCAGGACGCCCTCTTTTATAGTCCATCTGGAGTTCAACCTGATATATGAATTTTGAGTGGTGTTCTTCTTGTTGACTTTTTACCGTTGATCGAAGCACAATCCGCGCCATGCGAACAATATTTATAGCTGATGCCCACCTTGTATCCCCTGACGATGTGAATTTCCATCTCCTGCTCCGTTTTCTTCGTGAGCTGGAGGGGAATCTGGATACTCTCTATATTATGGGCGATCTGTTCGACTTCTGGTTGGGGTTCCCATCACATCCATTTACACAGTATGATGCCGTTCTTGACGCCCTGGAGCGTTTAACGCAGAGCGGCTGCAAGCTGGTCTACTTTGAAGGGAATCATGATTTCCATATAGGTACAATCTTTTCACAGCGTCTGAAGGCCGAAGTTCACACCGGCCCAGCGATAAAAACGGTACAGGGGCGGCGTCTGTACCTCTGCCATGGTGATCAGATTAACAGGGAAGATCATGCCTATCGGCTGCTCCGTCTGTTGCTGCGCGCGCCTCTGGTTGCCGCTGGTGTGAGGCATTTCCCCCCGGCATGGGCAGAAAAAATCAGAGTTCGGCTTCAAAAGCGGAGTCGGGCCGGATATACTGCTAAAACTGCCCGCTGGGATTACCGGCGCATCCTTCTTGATTTCGGCAGATCTCTCCTTAGCCACGGGTGCGATGGACTCGTGACCGGCCACTTTCATCTTGCTCTTCATGAAAATATCCCGGAGAGCTCATTCACCGTTCTATCGCTCGGCGACTGGATGTGGCAATTTACCTACGGCGAAATGCGTGACGGTGAACTGCAACTGAAAAAATATCCCCTCTGAAACGTGTGAACCAACGCACGCCGCTTCTCCCTACTTGCTGAAAAACTCTGAAAGTGCCTGCTCACCAACCTGGGATGCCTTGACTTTCCATTTGTCCGGATTGATGACCAGGGCTACCAGTGCTATCCGGGGATTCTGTATCGGCGCAAAAGCTGCGAACCAGGAGTAATGACCCTTCGGGTCTGTGCCATTAATAGATCCTGTTTTAGCTGCTATCTGGACATCAATCAATGGCCGGCCGCGGCGGTCGTGGAACGCTTTTCGGGAAGTACCGGTCAATACAGTGCTGGAAAGCATTCGGGAGAGAGATGCTGACGTTTCAGGTGTAACAAGGCGTCGCAATTCTCGCGGTGTAAACGTTTCTTTTTCCACGCCGTGATCGTCAATAACACTGCTGGTCATTCCCGGTACCATCATCCTGCCGCCATTGGCTATTGCCGACATGATTACCGCCGCATGCAACGTGGAAAAATAATTATTGAGCAGTTTTTTGGGTTGAAAAATGGGTAGCAGCTTGCGCCTTATCCACCCTAGGCTTGCTATTTACGAAGAGTACATTTCAGTTTATCTATTGCAAGCTGCATATCTTTT
>JAQTXD010000071.1 GCA_028688955.1 Desulfuromonadaceae bacterium | reverse complement strand
CTGAATGCGGCTATCGAAGCGGCACGGGCAGGTGAGCAGGGACGTGGCTTTGCAGTCGTAGCCGATGAAGTCCGGGCTTTGGCGGAGCGCACCACCAAAGCGACAAAAGAGATTGCCGCCATGATCAAGGCGATTCAGAATGAAACCCAGAGTGCCGTCAGTTCCATGTCAGAGGGAGTTGAAGAGGTTAAACGGGGTACGGCAGAGACATCGCGTTCCGGTGAAGCACTGGAAGATATTCTCAACAAGATTAATGAACTGACGATGCAGATCAGTCAGGTTGCCACGGCGGCAGAAGAGCAGACCGCCACAACCCAGGAAATTACCAACAACATCCAGATGATCACCGACGTCGTCAATCGCAACGTGGAAAATTCCCGCAGTACGACTCAGGCAACCACCACTCTTGCCAGAGAAGTGGACAGCCTGCATGAACTGGTCGGCCATTTCCGTCTTTCAAAAGCCGTGGAGTGGGACGCATCATATACCGTCGGCGTTGAAAAGCATGACTCGGCTCATAAAGTTCTATTCAAGATGATTAATGACCTGGCTGATGCCATGCAGCAGAAGAAGAGTAAGGATGCAGTCGGTCGTGTTCTGACTGGGCTTGCTGAATATACAACCAACCACTTTGCTGAAGAGGAACGGGATTTCGACCGGACGAACTACCCCGAAGTTGTTCAACATAAAGCCTTGCACAAGAAACTGCTTGATCAGGTAACAACATTGATAGGCCAATTCAATGCAGGTGAACCGCTCATAGCACAGGATGTCATTAATTTCCTGAATGACTGGCTGATAAACCATATCAAGGGTGTCGATATGCGTTACGGTCCCCACCTCAACAAGAACGGAATCAAATGATAGCCATTATAGACTATGGAATGGGTAACCTCCGTTCCGTGCAAAAGGGATTTGAGAGAATCGGCAGTGATGCGGTTATTACCGCTGACCCGCAGATTGTGCTGCAGGCCGATCGGGTCGTTCTGCCCGGTGTCGGCGCATTTCGTGACTGTATGCACAATCTTGAAGAAGGCGGTTTTGTTGAGCCAATCCTGAAAGTGATTGCTGAAGGTCGCCCTTTTCTGGGGATTTGCGTCGGCATGCAGCTGCTGTTCAGCGACAGCGTGGAGTTCGGCCTGTATAGCGGACTGAATGTCATTCCGGGTCATGTGCTCCGTTTTCCCGATCAGATGACCGTCGCCGGTGAATCATTGAAAGTTCCGCAGATGGGGTGGAACCAGCTTCACTTCAACCGCCGCCCCCCCGCTTTCGAAGGAGTCGAGAACGGCAGCAATGTTTATTTCGTTCATTCCTATTACGTCAAGCCGGATGACAGCAGCGTCATTGCCACGACAACTGACTACGGGATCGAATTCTGCTCATCAATATGGAAAGACAATGTGGTTGCGACCCAGTTCCACCCGGAGAAATCCCAGGCTATCGGCCTACAGATCCTGAAAAATTTTGCGGAGTTAAAATGATTGTAATCCCCGCTATCGACCTGAAAGAAGGAAATTGTGTCCGCCTTGAACAGGGGTTGATGGATAAAGACACCGTATTCAACAACAATCCCGGCGCACAGGCTCTCGACTGGCAAAATCAGGGTGCCGAACTGCTGCATATCGTTGACCTCGACGGCGCATTTGCCGGACAACCGAAGAACCGTGGGGCCATCGAGTCGATTCTCGCGGCAATTGCCATACCGGCTCAGCTTGGTGGTGGTATCCGTGACATCGCGACAATAGAAGCGTATCTGTCACTCGGGCTCTCCCGAGTTATCATCGGCACCGCTGCCCAGCGCAATCCTGATCTGGTGCGTGAGGCCTGCGCCAAGTTCCCGGGGCAGATAATGGTCGGCATTGACGCCAAAAGCGGCATGGTGGCCGTCCAGGGATGGGCTGAGGTAACGGATGTCACCGCAGTCGATCTCGCCAGAAAATTTGAGGGTTTTGGTGTCTCAGCCATCATCTACACCGATATCAGCCGGGACGGCATGCTGCAGGGGCCGAACCTGGAAGCGACACGCGCACTTGCCGAGGCTGTTTCAATCCCCATTATTGCCTCCGGCGGCGTATCGAGCCTGAAAGACATCGAGAACCTGATGGCTATTGAATCCTATGGAGTATCCGGAGTCATCACCGGCAAAGCGGTGTATACCGGGGCGATCAAACTGGAAGAAGCGATCGCTCTGACAAAGAGAAGAGTATAATCATGCTGACAAAACGCATCATTCCCTGCCTGGATGTAAAAGGGGGCCGTGTCGTCAAGGGTGTCCAGTTTCTGGAACTGCGCGATGCCGGTGATCCGGTTGAAATTGCCGAAATGTACGACCATCAGGGCGCAGATGAGCTGACGTTTCTGGATATAACCGCTTCCAGCGATGATCGAAATATCATCATTGACGTGGTACAGCGAACCGCCGAGCGGGTCTTCATGCCGCTGACGGTCGGTGGCGGAATCCGCACTGTTGACGACATCCGGAGACTGCTCAACGCCGGTGCCGACAAAACATCTATTAACACCGCCGCCGTTGACCGCCCCGATTTTGTTCGCGAGGCGGCAGAACGCTTCGGTTCCCAATGTACCGTAGTTGCCATCGATGCCCGGCGGGTTCCAGGTGAAAACCGCTGGGAGGTATATACCCATGGCGGCCGCAAACCGACAGGGCTCGACGTTGTGGAGTGGGCCGCACTGATGGAAGCGTACGGATCCGGGGAGATTCTTCTGACCAGCATGGATTGCGATGGTACCAAGGACGGTTACGATATTGCACTTACCCGCGCCGTCGTGGATGCCGTTTCAATTCCGGTAATCGCATCCGGCGGTGTCGGCAATCTGGAGCATCTGTATGACGGTTTCACTGCTGCCGGAGCAAGTGCCTGCCTTGCCGCATCCATCTTTCACTATCGGGAATATACCATTGGACAGGCAAAAGAATATCTCCGCGACAGGGGAGTAGAGGTACGACTATGACAGACGAAAGCGACATCATTCAGGCTGTCTATCAGGTTATACTTGACCGCAAAACCAATCCGACCGACAGTTCCTACACAGCTTCACTACTGCGGGGCGGAATCGACAAGATTCTTAAAAAAATCGGAGAAGAGGCAACAGAAGTCGTGATTGCTGCCAAAGGCGGTGCTCGTGACGAAATTGTCTATGAAACCGCCGACCTTGTCTTCCATCTGCTTGTGCTCCTTGGACAGCAGGATATCCCGCCGGAAGCGGTGTGCAGTGAACTTCGAAGAAGATTCGGAATATCGGGCATCGCAGAGAAGGCGTCCCGGCCAGCGTAACCTTTCCGCATCCGTATTTCGTTATTGACAAACTTGTCTAATATGTTATTGTGCACAACTCTCAATTTTTCTACACATTGCAACGTATCCATATATCATATTTACAAAAGGACGGGGGTGATTTTACATGCCGGGAGTAAAAATTAAAGACAGTGAACCGTTTGAAATGGCACTGAAGAAGTTCAAAAAGCAGTGCGAGAAAGCGGGAATCCTCTCCGAAGTCCGTAAACGTGAGCACTTTGAAAAACCAAGTATCAAGCGCAAGAAAAAAGCAATCGCCGCACGCAAGCGCGCTTTGAAGAAACAGCGTAAAATGATCGACTAACGCCCCGCATCAGCGGGTAGGACTGGTTGAATGACACTGAAAGAACAGTTAAGCGATGCGATGAAAGCAGCCATGAAGGCGCGGGATACCCTGCGCCTTTCGGCTGTTCGCATGGTACGTGCCGCAATTACGAATCGTGAAATTGAAAGCCGCACTGAACTTGATAACCAGGCGGTTATTGACGTCATTTCAACCCTTGCCAAACAACGCCGCGAGTCGATCCGCATGTACCGGGAGGGGAACCGCCCTGAACTGGCAGAGAAAGAGGAACAGGAACTTGCCGTTCTGCTTGAATTCCTGCCGGCCCAATTGAGTCCAGCAGAGATTGATGCGTGTATCACCACGGTCATTCAGGAAATAGATGCCCATGGCCTCAAGGACATGGGACGGGTAATGAAGGCGGTCACACCCATAACTGCAGGCAAAGCCGATGGCAAGATTGTCAGCGATGCAGTCCGGAGACTACTCGCATGACGTTTGACTGAGTTGATCGAGTAGCCAGTAACTATACACAGTCGAGGGGCTTTCGTTGAGATGGCCCCTTCTTTGTAAATCGGTCGTGTCGTCATAATGAATTTTATTGATATTATCATCCTACTGGTATTCTGTTTTTTTGCAGTTAAAGGCTTTATCCGAGGACTTGTGAATGAAGCATCTTCCCTGGCAGGTCTTTTGATTGGAGGATGGCTTGCGTTCAAATTTCACCCGCTTCTTGCCGCACCGATAAAAAGCGCACTCCATCTGCCTGCGCATCTGTCTTCGTTTCTTGCCTTTATCATCATACTTTTGCTCACCGGAATCTGTGCCCATATTATCGGCAATGTCATTACAGCTGCGTTGCGACTTGTCCTTTTGGGCAGCCTGAACAGGTTGGGTGGAATACTTATCGGAATTGTTGAAGGGTCGCTGTTGCTCTGCATGGTTTTCAGCATCGCCTCATCCGGATTCATGCCGGAACAGGTACGACACAAAATTCGTGCAACTGAATCGGCAAACCTGCTGGCTCAGACAGGAGATCATTTTCTTGCGGAGTGGCGGGGCACTAAAGGCCAGAAGAAATGATACCGGAAGAAAAGGTACGCGAGGTTGCCGAGCGTATTTCTATCGTTGAAGTAATTTCTGACTATGTGCCGTTACGACGGGCCGGTGCCAACTTCCTCGGCCTCTGTCCGTTTCACGGTGAAAAGACTCCGTCATTCAATGTAAGTCCGGCTCGTGAAATATTTCACTGCTTTGGCTGTGGTACCGGTGGCAACGCCTTCTCTTTTATCATGAAGATTGAGGGCATCAGCTTTCCTGAGGCGGTGAAGCTCCTTGCCAGAAAGACCGGTATTGAAATAGAGGATCGTCAGCTTACTCCTACGGAAAAAAAAGCACAGGACGAGCATTCACAGTTCCTGCGAATTAATGACCTGACGACATCCTACTACCGCTCGATACTTCAGCATGGGCAGGAAGGGGAAGCAGCCAGACAGTATCTGACAGACCGAGCGGTTGGAGAAGATATTACCGAGGCATACCGGCTCGGCTTCGCACCGGATCGACGTGACGGACTGGTCAAGCATCTGAAAAATAACGGTATTGATCTGAACCTGGCACTAAAACTTGGCGTACTGCGTAAATCTGAATCAGGCTGGTACGACCTTTTCCGCAACCGGCTGATTTTCCCGATCAAGGACGCACGCGGCCATGTAATTGCATTTGCCGGACGGGTACTGGATACGTCACTGCCGAAGTACATCAACTCTCCGGAATCACCGCTCTATCACAAGAGTTCAGTTCTGTTCGGGCTGGACATGGCTTTGCCGTCGGTCAGAACCGGAAATGCCATCATAATTGTCGAAGGGTACTTCGACCATCTGGCCCTCTACCGCGCCGGAGTACAGAACGTTGTAGCAACCTGTGGCACCGCACTGACCGGCACACATGCCGGCCTGATTAAGCGCCACGCAGAGCGGGTATACACGCTATTCGATAGTGATATTGCCGGGAGGAAAGCAACGGTCAAATCGATGGAACTATTTCTTGAACAGCGTATTCCGGCCTACGTAATTTCATTACCATCCGGTGATGACCCGGACAGCTTTCTAAAGGAGCATACCGCAGAGGAATTTATTTCACTGAAGGATAAGGCGCGGCCGGCTTTTGAGTATTTTGTACGTTCGCTTCTGGCAGAAAGCCCGCCTGACAGTGTTGACAGTAAAGTCAGGACAATTGATGAAATTGTTCCCCGTTTTCGTAAAATTGCCGACTCGGTCGAACGGGATTTATACGAAAAAGAAATTTGCAGGTTGCTCGGGATAACCACCCATGCCTTTCGCAAACGGATGGGCGGAGGGAAACTGTCGTCACAGGAGGTCCCGGCAGATAAGGATAAAACCGAACAGCCAGCCGACAACGTCCAGGAGACGCTGTTGGCTCTACTGCTGTATTATCCCGAAGCCCGGGTCAAAATAGTACAAACCGGCCTTGATAATATTTTTAATGATGATTACCTTGAATTGGCCAGAACAGCACTTGACTACCTGTCTGATTCCAGCGACACGCATGATTTCAGTCAGCTTGCTGAAATAGTTGAGAAGCCTGAGCTAAAGTCATTATTTTCAAAAATTATGGTTTCTGACCAATATCTGGCTGACATTGAGTGGCGTGCTGTATTTGACCAGTGCACTCGAAGTCATGAGAAGAAGCAACTCTCGTCAATAAAGGAAATTGCCGCCCGACTGGCGGTTCTGGACCAGGGCAGCGAAGAATATGCACTGCTGCTAAAGCAGGCGGATGCACTCCGTACACGGAAATCAAAACTTTAACTATAAACTGAAGCTCCCCTGAGGTGAAACACATGGCAAAGAAAAACATGGATGACGTCAAACAGCTTATTGATATTGGCAAGGAAAAGGGTTTTTTAACGTTTGATGAGGTTAACGATATACTCCCGCCTGACATAGCCACCGATCAGATTGATGACGTTATGGGTATGTTTGGGGATCTTGATATTGAAATAGTCGATTCCGCACAGAAAATAAAGATTCCGAAAATGAAGAGCGATCTTGATGACGATGAAGAGGCCGAAGGCGAGTCTGAAGAGGTCGAATTCGAACCCGGCTCAATCGGAAGGACCAGTGACCCGGTTCGTATGTATCTGCGTGAAATGGGGTCGGTTTCTCTTCTTACCCGTGAGGGAGAGGTTGAAATTGCAAAACGGATTGAAGATGGCGAACGGGATGTTGCCGGCGTCATTCTTAACACTCCGATTACCGTCAAAGAGGTGCTTTCACTTGGTGAACGGCTCCGTAAATTCCAGATGAACCCGTCGGAAGTCAGCAAAGAGGTAGAAGAGGAAGTTCTTGAAGATGATGAGGAAGACGTTCAGAAAACACGGATTCTTGAAATTATCGATGCAATAGTTGCGCAGGATCAACTCCTTATTGAGATCACTGAGACGGTAGCGGCAGCAAAATCTCCCGCCAAGAAAAAGGAACTTGAAAAGAGGCTGCGTGAAGGGAAAGACCATCAGGCTGATCTGTTGAAGTCGCTGCGCCTGAAAGACCGGCACACCAACAAGGTTGCCGAGCGACTTAAGGAGTTGTCCGGCAAGGTCGACAAACTGCAGGCAGAATTGAAGGACCTTGAAAAAGTCATTCCTGTTGAGAAACTGAAACTTCTTCTTGATAAACTACAAAATGATGATGAAAAATGTACCGTTGAACTGAGTAAACTTAAGCTCGACGCGGAAGAAACGGATAAGGTTGAGAAACGCCTTCGAACCGCAGCCCGCAAAATCCAGAAAGTTGAGCAGGAGTCCGGATTCAAGGCACGGGATCTTGCTGCGGCACTTAAAGCCATTGAAGAGGGGGAGTGCAAGGCGCGTATCGCAAAAAGTGAACTTATCGAGGCGAACCTGCGACTTGTTGTTTCCATTGCAAAGAAATATACCAACCGCGGCCTGCAATTTCTCGATCTTATTCAGGAAGGTAATATCGGCCTGATGAAAGCGGTCGATAAATTTGAATATCAACGCGGCTACAAATTTTCAACCTATGCTACCTGGTGGATTCGTCAGGCAATTACCCGGGCCATCGCAGATCAGGCCCGTACGATCCGCATTCCTGTCCACATGATCGAGACCATTAACAAGTTGATTCGTACCAGTCGACAGTTGGTTCAGGAAAATGGCCGGGAACCATCACCGGAAGAAATTGCCGAACGCATGCAGCTGCCACTCGACAAAGTCCGCAAGGTTCTCAAGATTGCCAAGGAGCCGATTTCCCTTGAAACACCTATCGGAGAAGAAGAGGATTCCCACCTGGGAGACTTCATCGAAGACAAAGGGGTCATTTCACCGATCGAAGCGGTCATAAAGAATAACCTCTCTGAAAGCACCGCCAAGGTGCTGGCAACACTGACACCTCGTGAAGAGAAAGTCCTCAGGATGAGGTTTGGTATAGGTGAAAAGAGTGACCATACACTTGAAGAGGTTGGACAGGATTTTGAGGTAACACGTGAGCGAATCCGCCAGATAGAGGCTAAAGCGTTACGTAAACTGCGCCACCCCAGCCGCAGTAAAAAATTAAAGAGTTTTGTGGACTAGGTTATATGAATATTATTACAAAAGCTGTAGTTCTGGCGGCTCTGTCTCTCACCATAATGTTTGCTTCGTTTACACCGGGATTCTCTGCCGAGATTGATGACTCAACCGTTTTTATTGAGGCCTTTAACGCCTACCAGCAGAAGGATTATCTGCTGACTCTTGAAAAGTGCGAGCAGTTAAACCAGGTTTTCCCGGATTCACCGCTCCGCGACGTAACACTGCTCCTCATGGCCCGCGCCAACTTGAGAGCGGGAGAAAATGAGCGCGCGGCAAAGTCGGTTTCCCTTTTTACCTCTGAGTTTCCAGACAGCAGCCTGAGGACATCAGTTGAAGAGGAGCTTAAGGTGCTCGTAAACCGGCTCCAAAAGGGAGAAGTGCTTGCCGCTAATACATCGTTACAGGCAGCAGCGCGCAAAGTCAGGACCGAAGTTTTAGCACGAGAGCGGGCGGCCGAACTGAAGCGGGAGATGGAGCGGGCTGCAAAAGCAAAAGCTGAACAAGAACGGCTGGCGCGCATCAGACTGGAAGAAGAACGTAAGGAGAAAGAGCGGCAGCTGGCTGAAAAACGAGCAAAAGAGAGCATTCAGGCAGCTGTCACTCTGCGGGAAGACCTATGGCAGGTGCCGGTTACAGGCAGTGGCCGTCTGGAGTTTGGAATCACCAATAAGGGTAAAAGCCCTGAGGATTTTTTGCTGAGCATTTCTGCAGCCAAAGAATATAACGCCATCGTGGCTGGCGTCGAAAGGCCTGATGAAAGCATACAACGCATAACACTTGCTGCGGGGGAGACCTTCAGGGGGCTTGTCGTACTCACCATGCCGTCCGGAATGGTTGATGGCCATCGTTCAGGAATTGTAATCAGAGCAGTATCTGCAAAATTCAGTGACATCCAGTTTCAGAAAGAAACGGTTGTTATCAGTTCGGCACCACTTGTACGCGCAGTTGCAAAGCTTGCCTCTCAGAAAGTAACAGCAGGCGAAAAACTTCGCTATCGAGTGACGATTCTCAATGCCGGCTCACAATCCGCGAAGAAATTGATCGTCCAGCTCGAACTCCCTCCTCAGATTATCTTCCTGGATGCCCCAGACGCTCCATTCAAGAAAGAGCCGGATGGGACACTTGTTTTCAAAGTTGATACCATTGACATTGGAAAACTTGCGGAATTCAATTTGGATGTAAAAATTCGGGAGGACAGTGCGGTTGGGCAGGAGCTGCGTGGAAATGTCAGTATTGTCAATGAGACCCTGCAGAGAAAAGATACATTCGCGGCCCGTGCTTCTGTTGTCGTACAATCGAACTAGCTGAATTAGTTAGTCATGCGTACGTGCAAAGGCCTCAGAGAGAGCACTTCTCCGGGGCCTTTGCACATACAGAACTAGAGCAGAACCAGGTTGTCCCGGTGGATAACAACATCTCCATAATGAAAGCCGAGAATACTCTCAATTTCAGAACTTTTACAACCAACCAAGCGGGCAGACTCTGTGCTTGAATAGTCTGACAACCCTCTGGCAAATTCAACTCCATCAGAACCACACAATCTGACGCACGCTCCCCGTTCAAAACGCCCCTCCACAAGCACAACTCCGGAAGGGAGCAGGCTTTTCCCCTTCTTAAGCAATGCAGACCGGGCGCCATCGTCTACCGTTATTCTGCCTGACGGCTTGAGAGTATAGGCAATCCAATGCTTCCGGCGATTCAGCCCCGTTCCGGAGGGGAGAAACAGGGTTCCAACCTCTTCTCCGGCCAATGAGGCGACAATGATTCCGCTTCGCTTGCCGGACACCATAATAGTTGCAACACCGTTTTTGCCGGCTTTCTTGGCAGCCGCCACCTTGGTAGCCATGCCTCCGGTACCGACTGTTGATCCGGATCCACCGGCTGCACGTTCCACCTCACGAGTAACGCCCTTGATCACAGGAATCAATACAGCGTCCGGATGTGTGTTCGGGTCAGCGGTGTAAAACCCCTCGATATCCGTCAGAATGAGCAGCAGGTCGGCTTCAGCAACATTGGTAACCAATGCCGACAGGTTATCATTGTCGCCGAATTTGATTTCCTCGACAACAACCGTGTCATTTTCATTAATAATCGGAATAATTCCAAACCCAAGTAACGCATCAAGAGTTGCCCGGGCATTAAGAAAGCGCTGCCGACTGCCAAGATCCTCACTGGTTAATAGAACTTGTGCCGCTTTGAGGTTATTGGGTGCCAACGAATTCTCGTAGGCGAGCATAAGACGGGTCTGACCAACGGCAGCAGCAGCCTGCTTGTGCGGAATAGTCCGTGGCTTTTCAGTGAGGCCAAGTTCGCTTCTCCCGGCCGCAATTGCACCCGATGATACGACTATGACTTGTAGCCCCTGCTGCCGTAACACGGCAATTTCATCGCATATTCTACCGATGACGGCCATATCCAGGGCACCGGAGGAATCAGTCAGCACTCTGCTCCCGATTTTTATAACAACACGCTTTACTGTTTTGAGAAGCTCTTTCCGCATCACCATGCCTCTTTAGGTGGACCCCACAAACGTCCCGCAATTTCGTCTAATAATTGTTCAATCCCATCGCCGGTTGCAGAGGATATAGGAAATACCGGAACACCCACTCCCTCGAACCAGGATTTAATTGCAGGCAGCTCCGCTTTCGTCTGCGGGAGGTCAGTCTTGGTAATCACAACAATCTGTTTCTTCGCAGCCAATTCAGGGCTGAAAAGTGCAAGTTCTTTATTTATCGATTCATATTCAGCTCTCGGGTCACGATCCGGCATCCAGGAAATATCGACCAGATGCAGCAGAATTCCTGAACGTTCGAGATGCTTGAGAAATCGAAGTCCGAGTCCGGCCCCCTCGTTAGCCCCCTCGATAATACCCGGTATATCGGCCATGACAAATGATCGATAGTCCTTGTACGGTACAACGCCAAGTGAAGGGACCATTGTAGTAAACGGGTAATCGGCAATTTTTGGACGAGCGGCCGATATTTTACTTATAAGTGACGATTTACCGGCGTTGGGCAGACCAAGCAGTCCGACGTCAGCCATCAGTTTCAGCTCCAGCCTAAGTTTGCGCTCTTCATGTTCCTCACCTGGTTGGGCAAACTTAGGCGCCTTATTGGTGGCGGATGCAAAGCGGGCATTCCCCTGACCCCCTCTGCCCCCCTTCAGCAGTATTATCTGCTGACCGTTTTCTGTAAGGTCGGCAAGGATATCGTCCGTTTCTGCATCCTTCACTACAGTTCCGACCGGAACCTTGATCAGCAGATCTTTGCCACCGGCACCATGTCGATTTTTGCCCATGCCGTTATGCCCATGTTCCGCCTTCTGGTGAGGACGGTGTCGCAATTCCAATAGTGTCGAGAGTCCTGAGGTAGCAATAAAAATGACGTCACCGCCCTTACCGCCATCGCCGCCGCTTGGTCCGCCGAATTCAATGAATTTTTCATGTCGGAAGGCGACACACCCTGCACCGCCATGCCCAGAAGCTGCAAACAATGTTACTTCATCAATAAATTTCATCCAACTGCTCCCCGTCCAACCATGCTTGTATCACCTGTAAGCGTCTGTTCCATGAATCGTTTAACCGCTCGGTAAGGAATGCTGTAAATAAACTGTCAAATAACTGTATCCCTTGTCCCATCAGAAACATTCGCTCATAAAAAACCGCTTCACGCTCACTCATCTGGTCAACGGTAGAATCTTTTTCAATGCGTATCTGGGGGCACTTGAAAGAGGCAAACCCGAAAGTATCACCCTTAAGAGTCAACTTCCACGGGTTCTCATCTTTTTCCATACAGATTGTCGCGCTGGTAATGCGTTTACCCCCTTTGAGAGCGGATTTAGCCTCCAGATAACTGTCCTGAGAACCGGAAACCGTGACTTTCTGAATTCCACCCTCTTCACCGCCACCCTGAAACTGAATACGATCGTCAATCCAGGCGGAGAATTTTTCACCTTGTGCGAGGTGACCGGGGCAGCAGACAGTGAACTCACCCTCTCCATTTACGCCGCGCTGCAGCAGCCAGAGCAGAAAGTCACATCCAAGCCATTGATTATCCCGTATCATGGCAACAACAGCATCAGATCCCGACTGATTTGCCGCCTCCAGGGAATCGCGCAATGGCCCGTCCAACAGGGTGCGGGCACGAGCAAACGGGTGGATGATTACCGGACTGAATCCTTCAAACGTTTTCCGGAAAGCGTCCTCAAATCGTTCGATGACTTTAGTGCCAAGACTGTACAGCGTCAGGACCCCACTGCTCTGATCCCACACGACATCGACGGTAGAGGGCACAGGAAGACATTTGGTCATGAGACGCAACTGAACCTGTTCCTTTATCTCTTCACGCTTGTGCTTTGGAGTACGTCGCAGATTGGGGTTTTCTGATAGAAAAGCTCCCTCTTCACGTGCGGTATGCGATTTCAGAACAGCGGCAGGTATTTTTCGCTGGTCTTTACGAAGTGAAAACACGACAAAGTTGTCCCGCCAAAAATCTGATGGTGATACAAACATCGAATCGTCCGGGCGATCTATCTGCGTCCATCCTTCAGCAGATTCTTCTGTCGAATTTTCGATTGATTGAAAACCGCGATCGGCCAGTTTTTTTGAAAACCATTCAAACTGTTCCGTTTTTGGTACTTCTCCGATTACAGCAAACTGGGTAATACTTACTGTGTTGGCGTATACGCCCATAATAATATTCCTTTTCTGTTATTTGCGTAATAGTCGTACATACTCATCAATGGTGACCGAACTGTCCCAGTATCCACTTAAAACGCCAATTCTGGTACCTCCCCAAAACAGCAGGACAACCAGAATTGCAAAGACATAACCGGGGACATTGATACGACGAACAGCCCGCATGGATAGTGCTTCATTGAAACGGCAATGACTGATGCATCTCCAACAGCCGATACATTCCGGAGAGTTGACGCTTTTCTTATTCTTAACGTCTATATGGGTTGGGCAGGCCTGACTGCAGACACCGCACGTGACACAACGATCCAGGCTTCTTGTCACCCGAAGCGGCGACATCATGGCAACCAGACCGAGTAGCGCACCATATGGGCAAAGATAGCGGCAGAACGGATTGCGCAGGATAACCGACAGCGCAACCAGTACCAAAACTATACTCAGCGCACCAGGTGATATGTGCAAAAAAAAGTTCAGCAGGCGTACATCGGCAATCTTGTGATAATCCGATTGTATGAAGCTTGCGAGAGAATCAGGTGACATGGCAAGTACAATGGAATAACTAAAAAAAACCATCAACAGATATTTCAGACTTCGCAGTATGCAGTCAAGCCATAGCGGAAAACGCCAGCTGCGACGAAAAAAGCGAGCCCCGCCTTTCCAGGCAGACTCGGAAATTGTTGCGATTGGACAGATCCAGGAGCAAAACGAACGCCTCAACAGGACTGACACAAGGACAATAGTTACAAAGATAACCACTGCAGCCGGGTGTACTGAATTAATCCCACCACCCTTCATCCAGGAGCTTATTCCCAACAAACCGGATATGGGCAGAAACCCATCAATTCCGGCTGGGCGGACAGCAGATGCCCCGATACTTCCTGAAATTACGTCCTGCACAAAATGGTAAAAACGGAACCCAAGCCAGAGCATACCCCCAAAGAAAGTGCATTGTATCAGAATTCTCAACGGCTGCATATAACGTGCTGACATGAAATCTCCAAAAAACTAAGGCGGGTTGTTAACCCGCCTCGGCAAACTAATCAACTTTCAGTGCGACATAGTGCGCAGTACCATCCGGACGTCTGAGCAGTAGACGCATAACATCTCCCTTTTTCATGCCGGCAATGAGAGAAGTGTACTCTTTCACTGATTCAAGACGACGACCATTTAATTCAATTACAATTGACCCGACAACAATCCCTACCTCTTCTGCCGAGGATCCCGGTTTTACCTCTGTTACGACAAGTCCTTTATTGTCACGTAGACCCAGCCGATCGGCAATTTCCTTGCGAATTTCTTCAACAACAATTCCAACCCTGTCAGCATCAATGCCTCCGTCAGCTGCAGAACTGCTCTCCTTGTCGTTCATTTTTCCGACAATCAGGTATATTACTTTTTTTTCTCCATCACGTACCAGTGATATTTTAACTTTCTTGTCTACGGGCGTAGCTGCAACGAATCGAGGCAGCTCACTGCCGTCATTAATTGGCTTGCCGTCATATTCTAAAATGACATCGCCCTGTTTGATTCCTGCTTTTTCAGCGGGAGTATCTTTTTCGACAGAAGCGATCAAAACACCCTTGTCAGATTTAAGGCCAAATGACTTGGCAAGGTCGGGGGTGAGAGGCTGAAAGCGCACTCCAAGATATCCGCGCGTAACTTTACCGGAATTCCGCAACTGATCAACAACGATTTTGGCCATGCTAACAGGGATGGCAAAACCGATACCGCCCCCCCCGCCGGTAATAATTGCGGTATTTATTCCTATGACCCGTCCTTCAGAATTGAATAATGGGCCTCCGGAATTGCCAGGATTAATAGAGGCATCTGTCTGAATATAGTCATCATAGGGACCGCTGCCGATAACACGACCTTTGGCACTGACTATCCCGGCAGTAACAGTATGAGAAAGTCCGAACGGGTTTCCTATTGCCATTACCCATTCGCCGACTTCCAGTGCGTCACTGTCACCCAATTCGGCAAATGGAAGCGAATCATTTTCGTTGATCTTGATCAGTGCCAGGTCCGTCTTGTCGTCAAGACCTTTTATGTCACCTTTGACTTCCCTGCCGTCAGACAGTTTCACCATCACTTCATCAGCGCCATTGACAACATGGTTATTTGTCAGAATATAGCCATCTGAACTGATAATAAAACCGGTTCCAAGACTCTGTTCGCGATGAGGGCGCTGCTGGGGCATCTCATCAAAATAGCGATTAAAAAAGTCGTCCATAAAGTTATTGCCAAACGGATTCTGCTGTTGAGGTCGACGTGTCCGCAGTTTTGGCTTTATATTTTTAGCCGTTCGAATATTGACAACCGTAGGATTCAACTTTTTAGCAAGAACAACGAAGTCGGGATTTACAGCTTTGGCAATAGAAAAGTCTGGAGCTGATAACATGACCATCAACCCAAGGACAAGAATACAAACAATACTGAAACGGGAATAAACCATACGTGTGCACCTCCAGTTGTTGAAATGATTATTAAACAGGCAAGGGCGGATCGTATAAGCCACGACACCGCCCCTGACCGTTCCAGTATGCAAGGTAAACAATCAATGCAAAAAAATCAACCCCCTACCCTTCTTTCAGAATATAGCCTTGGCCGCGCACAGTATGAATGAGTTTGGTTGGGAACTTACCATCGACCTTCTTGCGCAGATAATTTATGTATACGTCAATAATATTGGTGAATGTTTCAAACGGATATTCCCAGCAATTATCAGCTATGTTGGCACGCGATAAAACTGTCCCGGCATTCCGTACCATGTACGCCAAAAGATTGTATTCCTTTGCAGTGAGGAATATTTCGGTTTGACCTCTCCAGACTTTATGATTAACCGGATCAAGCTTCAAGTCAGCCAGATGGATTTCAGCACCCCGATCCTGCTCGCTTCGTCTGATAAGCGCCCTTACCCGTGCTTGCAATTCCGCAAATGCGAATGGTTTCGCAAGATAATCATCCGCACCGGCATCAAGACCTGAAACAACATCCGATGTTTCTGCTTTTGCCGTCAGCATGAGTACAGGTACTTGATTTCCTGCTTCACGCAATTCATGAACAACGGTTAAACCGTCTTTTTTGGGCAGCATAATATCAAGTATAATCAGGTCATATTCGCCGGAGTTCGCACGCTTCAGACCATCAACACCGTCATAGCAGAGTGTCACCTGATAACTGTCATCCTCCAGGCCCCGCTTAATAAAGCTGGCAACCTTCTTTTCATCTTCAACGATCAAAATTTTCATAATAATCTCCTTTTTAAATATAATGTCGGTACGTCAATATTCAATCCCACTGTTCATTTCCATACGCCTCAAAATTTCTGAAGCAGCCTCTTCAACTGATTTATTGGTTATATTCAGAATATACCAGTCTGGATGTTTTCTATATAATTGCCTGCACGCCGCGATTTCATCTTCAACCATTTGATAATCGTTATAACTACCACGTGGGCTTTGTCTCATATTGATCAACCGGGAAGTTCGAATTTCAACGAGCCGTTTCGGATCGATCAACAGCCCGACAATCTTTGACTGATCGATTTCAAAAAGCTCTTCAGGCAGGGCAATACCGAAAACAATCGGTACATTTGCCACCTTGTACCCCTTATGGGCAAGATACATAGCAAGAGGGGTTTTTGAAGATCGGGACACACCGACAAGAACCAGATCAGATTTATGCAGATATCTGGTTTCCTGACCGTCATCATGCTTGACAGTAAAGTTGACCGCTTCAACCCTGCGATAATACCCGGTATCGATACGATGAAGCAGGCCCGGCTTTTGTCGGGAAGGTGCACCAAGATAGCGGGACAGGCTGTAAATAAGGGGACTAAGCAGGTTAATCGTTATTAATCCGTTTTCCTCTGCCACCCGTTCAACAGCCTCTGACAGATGCGGATCAACTAGAGTGTAAGCAACGAGGCCAGGAGTCGCAACAACAACGGACAGCGCCTGCTGCACATCGGCCTGAGAGGATATTTTAAATAAATGATGGACACGAACGTCCTCATCATAAAACTGCGAAAGGGCCGCTCGAATCACCCGTTCAGCAGTTTCACCGGTTGAATCAGAAAGTATATATATAGTTTTTCCAGCCATTACCAACCTTTAAAGATTAATGAGAAATATGCCTAATTTTTCTAATGAGAATGTACGTCTCCACAACCAGAAAGTCAAGCACTTTTGTATTTGCTAATATATTATAGAGCGCTCAATTTGAGATCGCGGTTCAACACAAAAATTCAACACATAAATATTGACCAACAGGGCACTTCAATATACTGTATACAAAATTTTCGTATCGGAGGGGTTACATGGGAAGAGAGTATTCGTTACAGGAGGCCATTGGCCTGGCAATCAAAGCAGAGAAAGATAGTATGGATTTTTATCGAAAAGCAGCGTCTGTTGCTAAGAATGAGAGGGCAAAGAAAGTCCTGGATATGTTGGCTAACGAAGAAGTTGGTCATTTAAAGTCATTTTTTGATCATTATAAAGGCTCCGAATTTGGTGACCTCACATCGTACATGAATTCGCCGGTCGATAAAAAGAACCCGACTTACATGAAGCTTGAAAAAAGTCTCAACGAAGAAATGCCAGAAAAAAAGGCTCTTGAACTTGCTTTGGTTGAGGAGATGGAATGTATCAGTCAGTACACACAACTTGCTAATGGCGTGGTAGATCCGGCTGTACGATCAGTTTTTTTACGGGTAATCAAGGAAACGCAGCAGCACTATGCGTTAATTGAATCTGAATATGCCCACATAATGGGGATGGTACATGAATCTGACCAGGACACCTATGTTAGAGAGTAGAAGTTGTAATTGATATACCATACTCGAATACTTTTGGGCAGGCATCACATATTGAAAAGGAATTAAAGATGAAACTAACGGCAGGTGTTCTCTTTGGTATGTTTTTTTGCGCAGTTTGTTCAACTCAAGCGACAGAACTTAATGCAGACTTGGGAAATGTAAGGGGAGGCAATTACAAGAGAGCTCAAGCGATACTAAACAAAAAGTGTACGTCATGCCATTCCAAAGACAAAATTGATGTGGCACTTTCGTCAGGCAAAGACATGAAGACTATCCAGAAAGATATGGAAAAGCGAGGTGCCCGCCTTACATCTAACGAGCGCGATGTCCTCGGAATATTTTGGAAAGAGTCACAACCTGTTTCACGTAAGTAGATTATAACTGTAACAATTCACCAGCAAAATACCCTCCGGTACTAATATCGCAGGGTATTTTTTTATTTACATTTTCATGTTCCCTGGATTTCAGACGCAGAAACGCCCCGCATCCATTTGACTGGTTGCGGGGCGTTTGATTTATTCCCGGCGGCGACCTACTTTCCCACACAGCTACCCGTGCAGTATCATCGGCCCTGAGGGGCTTAA
>JAQTXD010000157.1 GCA_028688955.1 Desulfuromonadaceae bacterium | reverse complement strand
ATATCTTCATCATTGGCAAAGGCGTGGCAGAAAACCTTGTCGCCTGAAAGGTGTGCCAGAACACGCAGCTCGATCTGGGAGTAGTCAGCCGACAGGATAACGTGTCCAGGCGGGGCTATAAAAGCATGGCGAATCCGGCGCCCCTCTTCGCTGCGGATGGGGATGTTCTGCAGGTTTGGGTCGGATGAAGACAGCCTGCCGGTGCTGGTGACTGTCTGGTTGTACGACGTGTGAACCCTCCCGGTGCGCGGATTGACAAGGCGTGGCAGGGCATCGGTATAGGTTGATTTTAGTTTGGCAACAGTGCGGTAATCAAGGATCAAGCGGGCAATTTCATGGTCTTCGGCCAGAAGGGTTAATACCTCGTTGTCGGTTGACCAGCCGGTCTTCCCCTTGGTCTTTTTGCCGGTTTTCAACCCCATGCGGTCAAACAGAACCTCGCCCAGCTGTTTGGGAGAGTTGAGGTTGAATCGTTCACCGGCGAGGGAAAAAACCTGTTCCTCTACTGTCCGCATCCGTCCGGCAAAATCCGCAGACAGAGCATTCAAAAGCGTGCAGTCGAGAAGAACCCCATGGTTCTCCATTCCGGCCAGAATAGTGACCAGTGGCATCTCTACGGTGTAAAACAGTGTGTCGTCGCTGTTTGCTACAAGCAGTGGCTCGAATTTCCGGCGGAGCAGCCAGGTGGCGTCCGCATCTTCTGCGGCATACTGGGCTGCTGTCTTCATATCGACCTCGGAGAAATTCTTCTGGTCCCTGCCGTTGCCCGTCACATCTTTATAGCTGATCATGCGGTGATTGAGATGCTCTTGTGCCAGGGCATCCAGGCCGTGCCCCTGGCGTGACGGGTTGAGCAGGTAGGAAGCCAGCATCGTGTCAAACCAGACCCCGGCCAGGTTGATGCCGCTATTGGCCAGTACCTGCATGTCATACTTGATGTTCTGGCCCACCTTGCGCAGTTCGGGATTCTCCAGAAGCGGTTGCAGGACCTCCAGAACCTTGCTGCGCGGCAGTTGTCCGGGGGCGAGGTTCGCACAGCTGCCGGTGTCTGCCTGCACTGGCTGTGAAAAAAGGGTTCCAAATCCCTGCGTGGAAAGGGGGGGGCGGGATGACGTCACATGCCCTACAGGTACATAGAACGCCTCGTTATCACGGTAAGCGAATGAAAATCCGACAATCTCTGCCATTCTCGGGTCGAGACTTGTCGTCTCCAGATCGAATGCAAACTCACCGGCTTGCATAAGAGCAGCCGCGAGAGAGTCAAGTTCTGCAGCTGTGGTGACGGAATGATAATTGGCAGAAGAGAGTGTCGCTTTGCCGGTCAGTTCCTTGATCAGTGAGGTGAAGCCGAATTTTTTGAAGATACTGTTCAGTGATTCCTGATCCGGTTCCTGCGCCGTCAGCGTTTCGAGTGCAACCTCCAGCGGGACGTTGCACTCGATCGTTGCCAGACGTCGTGACAACAGTGCCTGCTGTCGGAATTCACGCAGTTTTTCGCCAACCTTCCCTTTAACCTCGTCAGCCCGCGCCAGTAAATTGTCAAGAGAACCGAACTCAAGAATCAGTTTGGTGGCGGTTTTCTCGCCGATCCCCGGCACCCCGGGGATATTGTCTGATGAATCACCCGCCAGCCCGAGTATGTCGGTTACCAGCTCCGGCCCGACGCCAAAGCGTTCAACCACTTCGGCAATGCCGGATTCCTTCCCCTTCATGGTGTCCAGCAGGGTGACATGGTCGGTCACAATCTGCATCAGATCCTTATCACCGGTGACGACCACCACTTTTCCGCCACGCGCAGCGAAGCGCCCGGCCAGTGCGCCGATAATGTCATCGGCTTCATACCCCTGCAGTTCCAGTGACGGTATGTTAAATGCCCTCACCACATCACGGATCGGTTCCATCTGCATGCGCAGGTCATCCGGCATGGCCGCGCGGTTTGCCTTATAATCCGGATACATTTCGGTGCGGAATGTCGTGCGTCCTGCGTCAAAAACTACCGCCACATGTTGCGGGTTGTAATCTTTAAGCAGCTTGAGCAGCATCTGGATAAATCCGTAAATAGCGTTGGTTGGAAACCCGGTGGGAGACGACAGGTGCCGGATAGCGTAGTAGGCGCGGTAGATGTAGGAAGAGCCGTCTACAAGGTAGAGGGTTTCGTCAGAACTCATGGTTTTTCCGCCTTCGGTGATGTTTCCCTCGTGAAAAGCGCAAAGGCCATAGCCGGACGCTTGCTCGATTCACGCATTGCGAACTGCAGTCCGTCAAAGTTCCACCCTTTGGAGATCCAGTTGTTTAGTGTTTCTTCGATCATATCCTCAGTAACGGTCCCGATTTCAACAACCTTGTAGGTCAGCATGATTGCATCCTTTATGGAGAGCTGCTGCAGTGCCGGGCATGACATTGGTGCCACTACGGCTGCATAAAAAAAGGCGGCCTGAAAGCCGCCCTTGGGGTGTCTGTTAAAAGCAGCTTACTTTTGGAAACCAAGTTTGGCAGAAATCTCTTCTCCCGCTTTCAGGACCAGTGGAATAAGCTCGTTTTTAATGCGTTCGTCAGAGAAGCGCATTGATGGTCCTGAAATACTGACCGCCCCGATAATACGGCGGGTGTAGTCACGAATCGGGGCGCTGACGCACTTAACGCCGGTATCGAGCTCCTCGTTATCAAAGGCATAACCCTGCTCGGCGATCTCTTTAAGCTGCTTTTTCAGGGTGTCACGGTCCGTAATGGTGTTGGGAGTATAGCCTTTCAGCTCTTTCGAGGGGAGATATGTCTCCAGTTCCTCATCGCTCATGTACGCGATCTGTACCTTGCCTGCTGCAGTACAGTAAGCCGGCAGTCTCGACCCGACCCGTGGAACGACCCTGACGGTCATGGCTGTTTCGACAACGTCAAGGTATACGATGTTAAAGTCTTTTAGAATAGAAACGTACGTGGTCTCGTTACACTCTGCCACCAAAGCATCAAGCACCGGTTTTGATTGCCTTAACAGGCCCATCTGCTTGATAAAAGTCTGGCCCAGCTCGAGGGTTTTGAGGCCGAGACGGTAATTCTCGGTTACTTTGTTCTGCTCGATGTAACTGCGGGACTCGAGGGTTGCAAGGAGCCTAAAGACGTTGTTTTTATGCAGTTTCAGGCGCTTGCTCAGTTCAGTAACACCCAGTTCGTCTACTTCACCGTGAAACTGTTCCAAAAGGTCAAGGGCGTGTGATACCGCCTGTATAAGGTATTCTGATTTTTCTTTTTTTGCCATGAGACCGGTCCTTTTAATGAATTGAAGTAATAGAAAGTGAAACGCAACATACCAAAATCGCATCGTTAATTAAAAAATAAGCCAAATATGCAACTTTCACGATATTTCTCCAAAATACTAGAATATTGTTTTACAATTGTCAAGTGTGAATAATTGCTTTATATTTAAATCTCCGAGGCAGGTAATTTTATCCGCTTGATAATCTGTTTATAAAACACTTACGAGGATGATATGCTGAACCTGCGCAAAAAAATTCTTGTGGCGATTGATGGTTCTCCCCAGTCAGATAAAGCTGCCGAAGAGGCCGTGCGACTTGCCGCCGGCAACCAGAGCCAGTTCAAAAGCCGGATCTATGCATTGCTTGTGCTGCCGAATGCGCCGCATGCGACCTACACCGACTTTGTTCCTGCTGCCCCGATGACCGAAACAAAAAAATGGGATCAGCTGCGTGAACGAATATTTTACGTCATAGAAAAATGCGCTACAGAGCATGATATCCCGCTGGAAATGATCGTTGAATATGGTGACCCGGTCGATAAGATCATCAGTCTGGCCAAGCGAGAAGAAATTGATGTCATCGTGATAGGCAGTTCCGGCAAGGGCTTTATCCAACGCCGCATTAAGGGGAGTATTTCCCATACCGTTGCCAGTAACGCCCCCTGTTCGGTTTTCATCGTCAGGGGTTAACTCAGGAAGGATATTTTTTTATGTACCGTTTTGTTGCACACCTGCTTTTAACCTTGGTCGTGTTGTTGTTGCCACTGGCTGCGTCTGCCGCTGAACAGTTCCGCGTCCCTATCCTGTTATACCACCGGTTTGGTGCCACTGTTGCCGATGGTATGACGATTACGACCCCGGTCTTTGAGGCGCAGATGAAATATCTGCATGACAATGGCTACAGAGTCATACCTTTGCGCAAGCTCGTCGACTATTATCGTGGAAAGGGCCCGGCGCCTGGCCCCAAGTCAGTTGTCATTGTTGAGGATGATGCTCACAAGTCGGTCTACAGTGATATGCTGCCGATCATAAAAAAATACC
>JAQTXD010000156.1 GCA_028688955.1 Desulfuromonadaceae bacterium | reverse complement strand
AGAAAGGGCAGGAGGTGCTGGTGGTCGGGCATGGCGGGGTCAACCGCATCGTGCTGCAATGCCATTGGTGCACCGCTGGCAGGGATGTTCAACATCGAACAGAATTACGGTTGTCTGAATATCATCGACTACTATGCCGATGGCCGGGCGACGGTGAAGCTGTTGAACGGGTGATGGTACCCATGGCCGGATAAAGCAGAAAAGGCCCACGACTGTTTGGCGACAGATCTTAAGCATATAAAAAAACGTCAGTTGTCTGGTGTTTGCAACAGTAATAAGATATCATAATTCGATTTTCAATCCATGCATCTGCCTGCCGCCGGGCCCTTGCGTGGTCACAATCTGCACCACAGGCCGCTAAAATGTCCAAACATTCCCATAATAGCGATTACAGTCGCTACTTCTGCCCGAGGCAGAAGGTCTGTCTTGTCAACATGTCTGTAGAGCGAAACAGCGAGATATACGAGTCCATGAGCGGCACCGTTACCTCCAGCGGCACAGGGTGTCTTGAGCTGATGATAGTTCACGGTGGCAATGGTACACATGATGCTGAGGTTGGAGTGGCAACCTACAAGCTGACGAGTGAGGCGCTGGGGAGCGGTATCCAGGTGCTGGCCGACCTGGTCGGCATCGTCGCCGGCAATATTTTTAAATTTCGCATGCATGGTCCGCTAGAGCTGTTCCAGCGGCGCATTGTCCCGCGCATCGACCTTTCTACACAAATATTCCATCTGCGCGGCAACTTCCCGCTGGCCTCTTTTAAAAAAGAGTGGACGCGGGTCACGGAGTATATGCGCAGCAACGGGACACTCCCGAAGCTTGTCATGCAGGGCGCCGAGATCAATCTCAGTGCCGGCGGGATCGGGCTTACGCTTGATGTGGAAAACCGGCCGACGCCGCTTTCCATGTTTTTTGTTGCAATTGACGAAGGATTGCCGTTCTGCGCCCTGGCGGAGACGGTCTGGGAACAGCCGGTGGATAAGCAGCTGCGGTGCGGATTTCGTTTCATTCATATCCTCAAAACGGATCAGGAACGGATAAACAGCTGTATCAATGATCAGCTGCGGAAGAGCGGCTGCACCCCGCTGGATTATAAGCGTAATTGGGTGCTGGTGGACAAGATGGTGGCGGATACCCGCAAACCTGGATAACTGTATTGGCAGGGGCTGTCGTGGGATGGTGTATGGGGTGGCATTGATTGTTTTGAGAAGCGACTATGTTCTTGACACGGGCTGTGGCGTAATATAGTACTGAACTTCTAAATATAGAAACAATAAATGTGCGATTGTTAATATGTATTGTGCATAAAACCGGTATTGAAAGGTGATCGTTAATGAATGCACTTTGGAACTATTATCTGAATTTCTCCATCAAATTCCGTCTGAGCGTACTCTGTGCCTGCTACAGTCTCTGCATCCTCGCAGCCGGTTTTACCGCACAATTCGAGTCGCCGGTCATAAAGTATGGTTCAACGGTCTTTTTTATTGTGATGGGAGCCGGCTTCGGGTGGGCTAATATCTGGTCGATCAACAGGCCGATACAAAGGGCCATCGCGTATCTCCAGACCATGGCCGGCGGCGATCTGAGTGAGCAAATCACCATTCTGCGCAAGAACGAATTCAGCAGAATGCTCGTAACCATGAAAGAGTTGCAGGGTTCAATGCGGAGCATGATCAGTGGAATGCAGGGGACTGCGGCGCACCTGACCTCCGCGTCTGAGTTATTGAGTACGACCTCGTCCCAGATTGCCGATGGGACCGAGAACGCTTCCGGGCAATCAGCCGCCATCAGCACGGCGGTGGATGAAATGGCCTCCGTCAGCGCAAGTATATCGCACAGCTGCCAGGAAATGGCAGAAAAGGCATCCGGGACCAACAACGCCACCCGAAGCGGTGAAGAGACCATTTCCGGTATGACCGCCATGATGGGTGAGATTGAGCGTACGGTTATAGGTACCATGGAGGCGGTCAAGGCTCTTGGTACGAACTCGGACAGGATCGGTGATATTGTTGTTGCTATCGGTGATATTGCCGATCAGACCAATCTGCTGGCCCTCAATGCCGCAATCGAGGCCGCCCGTGCCGGTGACCAGGGGCGCGGCTTTGCCGTTGTAGCCGATGAGGTGCGCAACCTCGCCGAGCGGACCACTTCCGCCACTCGCGAGATTCAGTCGATTATCGCTTCCCTGCAGGGAGACGTCAAGAATGTGGTCGGTTCGATGGAGCAGAGCGCCACCAGCGTCAGGAGCGGGGCAAAAGATGTGCAGCTTTCCAGCCAGGCGATCGGCACCATAAAAGAACATATCATTCCGTTGATTGAACATGTTTCGCAGGTTGCTACGGCCGCGGAAGAGCAGTCGGCAACCAGTCACAGTATTACCGAGAGTATGCGGAGCATCTCGGAGGTTATTCATGGCGCCGCCGGCGGGGCGCACAGGACCGAGCAGGCCGCATCGGAGCTCGCCCGTACCGCTCAGGAGTTGCAGCAGATGGTAAATCGTTTCAAGCTTGTGAGATAGAGCGCTGTTGGTCGTCGGTGCCAATCCACTGTAAGTAGGGATGTGGCACCGGCCCCTTTGAAAAAGGCCACTCACCGGGGAGCAGAAAATGAGAACACGAGGTCCACGAACAGTACCCCTGCCAAGTGCCGCCGAGGCTGCTGCCATGCTCAAGCGGATGCGTGGTGAGGTTGACGGTAATGCCAACTACCGGACGAAATCGCTGAAAATCCACGGCCCGGTCTGTGCCAAGTGCGGCCGTGAGTTTGATTCTGCCAGCCTCAATCTGCTGACCGTTCACCACAAGGACGGCAACCATCACAACAACCCGCCTGATGGATCCAACTGGGAAAATCTCTGCTCTCACTGTCATGACGACGAACATTCGCGTGGGGTGCTCGGGGAGTATCTGTCCGGGTAGTTAAACAGCTGCCAGAAGTTCAGATAGATAAGCCGTCCGACACGTATCAGTACCACCGTGGTAAATACCAAAAAAATGAGCGTAACCAGGGTTACGCTCACCATATTCATGCAGATCGTCCGGTTGTGGTACTCTTCAAAGTCCTGTTACGCCTGGCCACCGGCCTGTGCTTCCTCAAATGCTGCGCGAGCCTGGTGCATCTCTTCGACTTCCCGCAGTTTGTCACCCATCCAGGCGTGAAAAACCTTGGCATTCTCGTAGCTCATGACGACGCCTGTATCAATAAAGCGAACCATGCTGCCGGCCAGGTCTTTCGGCTCAACACCGGTTTCGCGGCCGATTGCACCCTCAAGGGTGATTTCATGCGAAATTGATTCCGGCAGTGGCTGCCGCTCAAGGTAGAAGTTTATTACCATTTCGCCGCGCGGGGAAAAACCGCCCTGGGCACCGTTTACATAGCTAGGGTTGTAGCCGTAATTGAATACGTATTTGAACTTTAATTCAGGTTTCTTGTTGCTCATCGGGTTCTTCTCCTTTGATCTCGTGAAATTGTGTATGTCCTCATGGCAACAGGGGCCATGAAGGCACCTACACTACCTATCATACTCGGAAGATCAAGGAAAATAATTTCTTGCAATTTCGGCGGCAGCGGTTATAAAGAACTTTACTGGTTCAAATATACTACGGAGGTGTATCGATGAAAGTTTTTGCTAAAACCGTTTTAGTTGTTGTCTCGCTGCTGCTCTCTGCCACCCTGGGTTTTGCCGCGGATGTAAGCGCCCCTGCAACAGATTTGAAAGGAGCCGCAAAGGCGGTAAAAACCGGTGTTAAGGCTGACACCAAAGCTTCTGCTGCTGCCGTCAAACAGGATGCAAAAGGTAAGGGCGCCGCTGCAAAAGCCGCCGCCAAGGCCAAGATTGTCGATATCAACACGGCAACTGAAACCGATCTGAAGGCCGTTCCAGGGATCGGAGATGCCTACGCCGCTAAAATTATCGCCGGCCGCCCGTATGCCAATAAAGCGCAGTTGAAATCCAGGAAGGTCCTGCCGGCAAATGTATATGAAGAGGTCAAGGACTTGATTGTCGCCAAGATCCCTAAAAAATAGTAGCGCAGCTACCGTTTGTTTTATGCACACGGGGTATCCGATTCGGAACCCCGTTTTTTTGTGCCATAAACCGCGTACATCTTGACTTTACGCCGGGATACCTGCTATTCGTTTGCTCCATATATTGGCAAGGAGTTGTAATGAAACCGCTTTTTCTGAACCCACCGACGTTCGAGGACTTTGATGGCGGCGCTGGAGCACGTTATCAGGCTTCCCGTGAAGTCACCTCGTTCTGGTATCCGACGTGGCTCTGCTTTCCTGCCGGTATGAT
>JAQTXD010000070.1 GCA_028688955.1 Desulfuromonadaceae bacterium | reverse complement strand
GTCGGTGTTGAATCCGTGGCAGAATCAAAGTCCTGTAGCTGGGACGGCAGAGATTCTTGACTCTGAGGCACTGAATCCCCCTCCGAAGGAAGATTGGAGCGATACGCCTTCAACAATGCATTCGCAGAAGAGAAAGGGGTCAAAGGAGTGCCTGCAGTTTGCCCTGAGGACGGATCTCCTGCAAGGGACAGAGAATTTTGCAGCATCTGAAGAGAGATTGACTGGGCTAACATCTTGGCTTTTCCACTAGTACCCGAATCAGATGAATTGTCGCCGGCAAGAGCATTACCGAGCTTTTCAGCAAACCCGCCGTCCCGCTGAGTACTGGCGTTGTCGCCTTGTTGGCGAAGCGGAACAGGCGTCCCCAGTAATGATATTTTTTCTAATGTCATTGACATGATGGTTAGTCCTCGATGAAAGCGAGGTTCTTTTTCTTCAGCTTTTCAATCAGAGTTGTCCTCTTCAGGTTGAGCAGAATTGCCGCTTCTTTCTTATTACCACCCGAGCGTGCAAGAGCCTGGATGATAAGATTATTTTCAAACTCATCCACCGCTGAATTGAGACAAATACCCTCTTCAGGAAGAAGATTATCTGGCGACAACCTTGGTATGTAAACCGGCGCTTGGCACGGCACTTTACCCGAAAGATATTTCTCCGGTAAATCGTCAGGAGCTATAATGCCACTCCCTTTCAGAATAACAAGTCGCTCGACCAGATTCTCGAGTTCCCTGACATTCCCCGGCCATTCATAATTTCCGAGAATGCTGAGTGCCTCACGGGAGAATCCCTTAACAGCATTACGCTTATCAGCATTGAAGCGCGTTAGAAAGGTATGAATCAGGAGCGGTATATCTTCTCGGCGCTCCCGGAGTGGCGGAATTGTTATCGGAATAACCGACAATCTATAGTAGAGGTCCTCACGAAAATCGTTGGTAACAACGAGTTCTTCAAGATTTTTATTGGTGGCGGCAATAATGCGTACATCAACTTTTTGAGATTTTGATGCTCCAACCGGTTCAAACTCCCTGTTTTGTAGAACCCGTAACATTTTGACCTGTAAATTGGCTTTCATATCGCCAATTTCATCAAGAAACAGAGTTCCATTATCAGCCATTTCAAACCGACCGATTCTGTTTGCAAAAGCACCGGTAAATGAACCCTTCACATGCCCGAACAGCTCGCTTTCCAACAGCTCGTCCGGAATTGCAGCACAATTGACCGGCACAAAGTTTTTACCATGCCGATCACTTAATTGATGTATCGCCCTTGCGGCAAGCTCCTTGCCAGTACCAGACTCACCCTGTATCAGAACCGTCGCATTTGAGGTAGCTACCTTGGAAATCATATCAAACAATGCCCGCATTGGTGGGCTTGAACCAATCATCGTAGCTGACAGGAGATGATGAAGAGCAGATTTTTTTGAGGTCCGATCGTACATCTTCATCGACTGATGCTCGCGAGCTCGCATCACGAGGCTTTCCAATTCATCCAGATTGAGCGGTTTCGAAAGGGTAAAGAGGGGAATATCAGGGTCTTTTTTAATCTCGGAAACGCCTGGATCCCCATAGCCAATTAATACCAACTGGGGATTGACCAACGAAAAACAGTCGTTGAAGTCTGGAGCTATAAACTGCAGATACATTAAGTCGGCAATCAAGATATCAACATTGTTTTTTCTCAATATGTCAAAAAAAGGCGTTTTGCCATCAGACACAGCAACGTTGTATCCCAGATACGTCAAAAAAGCCGACACAAGATCGCGAGTTTTAACATCGTTGTCTGCTATGAATATTGTGCCGTTTTCGTGCATAGCTGGACGCTCTCCCTGAATATACGCTGCAGTCTTGGCATTTTACACACATAACATCAAATGTCAATAAAATGACTTGCCCGTTTAATTGCTTCATTCGTTCATTAATATGAAACAGGCCCCTTTAAAAGTTTATTTTTGTATGTCGCTTGATATAGATGCATTAGCATGGTAAATTGCCGACTGTTAATAGCGCAGGAGACTGCACAAACAGTATTTTAACATTAATTTTGTTCAGGGAGATCGATTGATGCAAAATGCTCTGGTGCCAGTAAAGACCGATACTTTTCATGATGAACTTATTCAACTGGTAAGCTTCAATCTTGATCAGGAAGAATATGGGGTTGATGTGCTCAAAGTTCGAGAAATCATCCGCATGCCGATGGTTACTCGAGTACCAAATACCCCGCATTATGTGGAGGGAGTCATCAATCTTCGCGGCAAGGTAGTTCCAATTATCTGCATGAGAAAAAAGTTTGGTCTGAATGAATCTGAAAATGACAAACAGACACGAATTATGGTCATGGATATGGATGGCGAACTGATGGGATTTATTGTCGATGCCGTTTCAGAAGTGATTAGAATCTCCGGTAGCGAGATCCAGCCGTCTCCTGCAATGGTTGCTGGTGGCATAGATCAGGAGTGTATAGCTGGAGTAATAAACCAAGCTGAGCGCCTGCTTGTTTTACTTAATCTGGAGAAAATGTTCTCCCGTGATGAGAAAAATCTGTTCACCGGGATGTAATGGGATCTTATCTCCATAAAAACTATTAGGAGTCGCGCACCATGCCACCAATTGATTGCGAAGACCAGGAACTGCTTGACGGTTTTCTTTCTGAGACAACTGAACTACTTGAAAAGCTCGACGATGATCTCATCGCTCTTGAAAAGGCTTCGGATGACACTGATCTGATGAATCGGATTTTCCGATCAATTCATACAATTAAAGGGGCTTCAAGCTTCCTTGGGTTTGATCTGCTCGTCAAGGTTGCCCATAAAACTGAAGATGTTCTGAACCGCCTTCGTAAGGGGGAATTGATTGTCACTCCCGAAATAATGGACGTTATTTTGGAGGCAACTGACCTCGTCAAACTCCTGGTAAGTGACATTAAAGCAGGTGATATTCAAGAGCGCGAGACGGAAGGGACCATAAACAAGCTATTACCGTTTTTGTTGGAAAATGCCGGCGCTTCTCAACTTGCAGCCGTTGAAGCTCAACTGTCGGTACAATCACCAACCGCCGAGCAAACGCCCGCCCCCGCATTACCAGAATCGGACAAGCCTTCAACTGCGTCTGCTGCTCCTGCCGCTCCTGAAGAGGCACCAGACTCAGGTAGTACACCTTCTCCCGTTGCAGCACCGGTACCTGCTCCAAAACCTGCAACTGACGTTGCTCCCAAAAAAGCGCCTGCACCTCCTAAACAGACTGACGGAAAAGGAGGCGATGACCTTTCCGATAATTCAACGGTCAGAGTCGACGTAAAACGTCTCGATGACCTTATGAACCAGGTTGGCGAATTGGTCCTTGAACGTAACCGAATGATCCAAATAAATCAGGATTTACAGCAAAATGATGTGAATCGTACAGATTTTAATGAAGAGTTTGGAAAACTTACCAAACGAATGAGCTTCGTTACGTCTGAATTGCAGATGCAAGTTCTCAAAATGAGGATGATTCCGGTTGAAAAGGTCTTTAAAAAGTTTCCCCGTATTGTTCGAAGTATGTCCCGTGATCTGGGTAAAGAAGTGGAATTGCAAATTGTCGGTGAGGAAACCGAGCTGGACCGATCTGTTGTCGACGAGATCGGCGATCCATTGATCCACCTGATTCGCAACGCCATGGACCATGGGCTTGAAACTCCTGAAGTACGTCTGGCTGCAGGAAAAACACGAGGCGGCACACTGATTCTGGCGGCGGTACACGAAGGCAACCAGATCATTATCAGTATCAAGGATGATGGAAATGGAATCGACACTGAACGAGTCGGTCGCAAGGCGATTGAGAAGGGTTTGATTTCAGAGGAACAATTTGCTGCGATGAGCCAGCGGGAAGTATTTGACCTGCTGTTTTTACCCGGATTTTCAACAAAAGATAAAGCCACCGACCTTTCGGGACGTGGTGTCGGAATGGATGTTGTCAAAACGAATATTAAAAAATTGAATGGTCTGATTGAAATTAAAAGTACAAAAGGCCTTGGCTCTGAATTCATTCTTCGGTTGCCGCTTACACTTGCCATCATTCAATCGCTGCTTGTTGAGGTTGAGGGTGAAATCTACTCGATTCCACTTTCATCCGTCCTGGAAACTATTCGGGTTGACCAACGTCAGTTTCATCTTATTGGTGGGCAGGAGGTTCTTAAACTGCGTGACATCGTGCTGCCACTGATACGTCTTCAAAAAGTATTCAACGTCCAACCACGTGGAGAGTCTGATAATTTCTGTTATGTCGTGGTAGTAGGTGCCGCAGAAAAACGAATGGGATTAGTTGTCACACGTCTTGTAGGACAGCAGGAGGTTGCAATCAAATCTCTTGGAAACTATCTGGCAAACATTCCCGGTATCGCCGGTTCCACTATACTGGGTGATGGTCGTGTTGCGCTTATCATCGACCCGGTGGCAATGTCTGAGGTCTGTGAGTGAACGAGACAGCTCGCGAATTAATTTAAATGGAAAATGATGCCAAAGGAGTTAAACGTGGCTATTAGCGATAAAGACTTTGAACAGCTCCGCGACTTTATTTACAACATTTGCGGAATGTATTTTCACACTACAAAAAAATATTTTCTGGAGAGCAGACTGACCCGTCGTATGGATGCTACCGGAACAAAAACCTACCAGGACTATTATCTCTTGCTTAAATCTCCCAGAGGTTCAGAAGAATTAAAGTTTCTGATGGATGAGATAACCACGAACGAAACCTATTTCTTCCGCAATGTTCCTCAGTTGGCAGCACTTGAGAACAAACTGCTCCCCGAGCTTGTTGAAACCAAAAACAAAATGGGCTTCCGTAAATTACGCATCTGGAGTGCCGCCTCATCATCAGGTGAAGAAGCATACACCATGGCCATGATTCTCCTCGAGAAGCGTGCGACCCTGCTAAAAGACTGGATCATTGAGATAGTTGGTACTGACATCAATGAAACCGTAATCGCGCAGGCAAAAGAGGGCGTATATAACGCCTATTCCGTCAGAAACATACCGGATGCATATAAACGCAAATATATCCGTGAGGATAACGGTAAATTCATTTTATCCCCTGACGTCAAAAAATTTGTAACGTTCAACAAGCTAAATTTATATGAAGATTCAAAAATGATATTTATGAAAAGCTTTGACTTCATCTTTTGCGCCAATGTGTTGATCTATTTTGACACAGCTTCGAAATCTAAAGTGGTTCAGCATTTTTACAACAACCTGCAACCCTACGGTTACTTCTTTGTCGGCCAGTCGGAATCCCTGCACGGCGTCAATGATAAGTTTAAGACAGTTCACTTTCCCGGTGGTTTTGGCTACAAAAAATAGCCCGCGAGGTTTTATCGTATGGATAATAAACAAATGATGGAACGAGCTGAAATTTTGGTGGGGGCTGTAGATGATCTTCCGACCATTCCAATAGTTGCAACCAAGGTTCTTCAACTCCTTGACAATCCTGATGTAAGTGTTGAAGAGATCGCAGACTTGATGTTGACAGACCAGGTTATGACTGCTCGTGTTATGAAGCTACTCAACTCTCCAGTCTATAAGCCGACTCAGGAAATCACATCTCTCAAGCGGGCTCTCGTGTATCTTGGCCTCCGACATGTGCGCGAACTGGCACTGACGACTTCCGTTATCAACGCTTTTGACGGGACATCAGGCGCGTTGGAGCTTAATGCATTCTGGGAACACTCCTTCGGTGTCGGTATGGTGTCAAAAATCATTGCCACCAAGATAGGATATCAGGACCTTGAAAAAGCGTATATATCAGGAATAATTCATGACCTCGGCGAAGTTTTTCTGAGCAATTTCCTGCGGGAACCATTTATGGAGGTGCTGGATTACATAAAGACCCGACCGGTAAAACTTGTTGATGCCGAGGCCGAGTTGCTTGGGACGACTCATTGCGAGATCGGTCTCTGCATGGCCCGTAAATGGAATTTTCCTGATTCCTATTGCGATGTGATTGCAAATCACCACAATCCGGGCGAAGCAACCGTTGATCCGATTTTGTGCGCCATTGTCAACCTCTCGGATCTGTTCTGTACGGTGAGAGAGTTGAATTATGGAGGACGTGAATGGATCAGCTTCGATTTGAGTGACGAGGAGGCCTGGAAGATCCTTAAAAAGGAAGCCCCCTCTTTTGCAAACATGGATGTCGAACGCTTCTGTTACGAACTCGACGATGCCATCCCTGACGTTAAGGAATTGGTTTCATCCATATTCACACCACTCTGATCTTTATTACACGGCCACTTGTAAACATTACGTGTAATTAGATGATTTACATGTTCAGCTGATATATTCTGTTAATAATTTGATAATGAACCAAAAGGCGAAGTACTGATGATACTGCCGCAGCACGCGAAGACCCGGATCCTGATAGTTGATGACTCCTCTTTTATGCGCATGGCTATCCGCAGTGTGCTATCGAAAGAGCCCACTTTTGATATCGTGGGCACTGCAGCAGATGGCATTGAAGGAGTTGAAAAGGCCATTGCGCTCAAACCTGATCTCATCACGATGGATGTTGAAATGCCGCGTATGGACGGCATTGCAGCATTGAAACAGATCATGGCGAAAGCCCCCACCAAAGTTATCATGGTTTCGACTTTGACCAACGAAGGGGCCAAATCAACTTTTGAAGCTCTCGATGCCGGTGCTATCGACTACATTCCTAAAAATGTTACCGACTCGTCAGATGCTCAGAATATATTCCGACAGGAATTAATGCGAAAGGTCAAGGAGGCAATCGCATCGCGTTTTCGACGGATTACGGGAACAGTTCCCTCGACTGCACGTCCAGCGACGTCACCAACCTCTGCTCCGCCTCGACCGACATCATCCAAGTTTCTTGGTAAAAAAATCCAATATGTGGGAATTGGTGCATCGACGGGAGGGCCTGTAGCGCTGCAGGAAGTGCTCTCACGCATACCGGTAAACTTCCCTTATGGCATCATGGTAGGCATTCATATGCCAAAAGCCTTCACAGGCCCCTACGCGGATAGACTTAACGCTAAATGTTCCATGGCTATCCGTGAAGCCGTTGACGGTGACATTCTCAAGCCTGGGCTCGCACTTATTGCCCCTGGCGGCATGCACACCACTCTCGCCAGGCAAGGTTCCCACATTGTCGTTAAAGTTCAGCCTACGAGCGCATACCCCCAATATGTTTATATTCCTTCGGTTGATCTTATGCTGTCAAGTATGGCAGAGGCGACTGGCGGTTCTATGCTTGGGGTTATTTTGACGGGGATGGGAAATGACGGCTTCAAGGGTATGCAGTTGCTCAAGCAGAAGGGTGGCGTTACGATTGCTCAGGATGAGGCAACCTCAACCATATACGGAATGCCGAAAGCGTGTGTTGACGGGGGTGTTGCAGATGAAGTGCTGCCACTGGGCCAGATAGGCTTTGAGATATCCAAATTCATGTAACAATGGAACATCTATTTTATGAATCAGGAAAGGGGCACCGAATTGGTGCCCCTTTCCTGATTCATAACCTAGCGGTCTGCGAACACAACCAACCCCATCCCCGAAACAACGACTCGACAGTTTGAAAAGCCACGACGTTTAAGGCGAAACATTATAAGTGGAGCCAACAGAGGATAAACCCCCGGAAGCACTAACGGGAAATGTGAGTACGACATGCCACGAAACACTTGTAATGATGCTTTAAAACGTGAACCGCCTTTTTTTTCTACATTTCTCCTTTGTTTTTTGCAGACGCTCATCGATCAGCTATGCTCGCTTGTTTCATGAAATTCCAGCATTTTCCAACTTTCAATTGTATTATCAAGTCGCCATTGGCTCCCTGCCATGTAGGTTAATTTCCCTTCGCCATCGATATAAACGTGCATTGCCTCTTTTTTCTCAAAATCTTCAATTGCCTTCTTTTCCCCGGTGACCCACCGGGCAGTGACATAACTAACCGGTTCAAAAGCTACTTTAACACTGTATTCGTGCTCAAGACGATGCATAACCACTTCAAACTGGAGCAAGCCCACCGCACCTATAACCCAATCCGACCCCATCAACGGTTTAAATACCTGCGTAGCACCCTCTTCGGCCAATTGCACCAACCCTTTTTCCAAGGCTTTTGACTTCATAGGGTTCAGAAGACGCACCTTGCGAAAGTGCTCGGGTGCGAAGCTGGGAATACCGGTGAACTTAAGATCCTCACCCGTCGTAAACGTATCGCCGATCTTTATCGTACCATGGTTATGAATACCAATGATATCACCTGGCCAGGCCTCTTCCACATTAGTGCGATCTTGAGCCATAAAAATTGTGGCATTTGCAATCTGGACATCACGTCCCAGACGAACGTGCCGGACTTTCATCCCCCGGGTAAACTTACCGGAACAAATACGGAAAAAAGCAATCCGGTCACGGTGCGAGGGGTCCATATTTGCCTGTATCTTAAAAGTGAACCCACTGAATGGCTCTTCATATGGTGATACAGTACGAGAAGCGGTTTCTCGTGGTAAAGGGTGGGGAGCATATTGAATAAACGCATCAAGCAGTTGTTGCACACCAAACGTATTGATGGCACTGCCGAAAAAAACTGGAGTTTGAAGGCCTGCCAAATATGCCGTCATGTCAAATGGATGGGCCGCTCCTTCCAACAACTCTATGTCGTTTCTCAACTCCTCAACCTGACTTCCCAAAAGTTCATCAAGGCGAGGGTCATCCAATCCAGTGACCGTTAGGATTTCACCGGTCCCGTTATCAGCTTCAGCATCAAAAAAGGTCAGCTCTTTTGTATAGAGGTGATATGTTCCGCGAAACCGCTTGCCCATGCCAACAGGCCAGGTAATCGGTGCAGTCTGCATATGGAGATTTTTCTCAATATCGTCGAGAAGGTCAAATGGCTCTTGCCCCTCGCGATCTAGTTTATTCATAAATGTCATGATCGGAGTATGGCGCAGTCGACAGACTTCCAGCAACTTTCTGGTCTGACTTTCGACCCCCTTGACTGAATCAATAACCATGAGTACCGAATCTACTGCAGTCAGAACACGATATGTATCTTCAGAGAAATCATTATGACCCGGAGTGTCCAGCAGGTTGATTTCGCACTGATCGTAGGTAAATTTCATAACAGATGAGGTCACTGATATTCCGCGCTGTTTTTCCAATTCCATCCAGTCGGATGTTGCATGGCGAGCGCTTTTCCGGGCACGAACTTCGCCAGCCTGCTGAATGGCACCGCCAAACAGGAGTAATTTCTCTGTAATCGTTGTCTTGCCGGCATCAGGATGGCTGATGATAGCAAACGTACGGCGCTTCTCGACTTCTGTCTGGTTGAACTGCTCCACGTGATGTAACTCCTTTGTAAATAGAGAAAGGCGGGCAAACCCGCCTTATTTTATGTCTGGTTCATTCATTTCAGAACCCTGCTAACGCATTATTTTCTGTCCTAACCTTTAAACACCAACCGGTCAAGGCACCAATTTCCCCCGCCTGCAATCAACAAATAAAGGGCCATTCCCAACAGGGCAAGATTGTATTCGATGCCATGCCCGTGACCGGCAATCCCACCCATGTTGAGAAAGAATCCGTGGGCCCAGTGAACTTTATACATTGAAACCAACATTACCGCAGAAATTCCGGCAGCTGAAAGACGAGTAAGAAACCCGGTCAAAACGCCAAATCCGCCGCCAAATTCAGCGATAATAGCCAACAGAGTAAAGATTGGCGGTATGCCCATTTTTTCTTCAAATATTTTAAACGTATTCGTTAATCCCTGACCTCCAAAGACGCCTAACAACTTTTGAGAACCATGAGCCATGAAAATAAGACCGAGCGGAATACGCAGCATCAAGGGAGCTATCAGCTCTGTTGCGTCAAAACTTCCTTTAGCCATGCTCAACCTCCCCGATTTCTTTATGAATCAACCTGTTTTTACCTCCATGCTTTGCAGCATACATAAGTTCATCAGCTGTCCTGATGATAGTGTCTACTGACGACGGAACTTTGACGTAGGTAGCGGAACCGATACTGAAAGTTACACACCATTTATTGACGGTCATTGCAGTATCGAGTTGAGCATGTATTTTTTTCAGGAAACCGGTGGCTGCGTCTGCGGGAGTATCCGGCAGAAGTATCACAAATTCATCGCCACCAAATCGGGCCAGTATATCCATGCTTCTTACGTTCGAACGAATAGTGGATACGACTGCAACCAACAGTTCATCACCGGCTTGATGACCACATTGGTCATTCACTTCCTTAAAATTATCAATATCTATATACGCCACCGTCAGTGGTAAATCATAGCGTTGCGACCTTTTTATTTCGTGTTCTGCCAGGTCAAAGAACGAACGACGGTTGAGCGTATCAGTCAATGGATCTCTTCTGGCGAGGTTCTTCTCATTATCAAGGTTCTTCTTTAGGGCAGAGAACAGCAGGCTCATAATGAGCAAAAATAAAAACTCAATAAATTCATTCCAATAGTTTAAGGATGAGTGAGCAAAAAAGTCTGAACGAGACCAGTTATCTGCGATGACCCGAACAACGATGACCAATAGGCAGAAAAATAATCCGCATTTTTTACTGACGAACCAGGCTGCAAGTGAGACAGGGACCAAGTAGAAGACTATCAATGAGTAATCGCCGGTTACTACGTCGAGCCACCCAAGAAACGCCAGGAGAACCACACAATACGACAATATCATTGACGGACTGCTCGATGAAAATGTTTGAACTATCTTACGGTGGAGTCGAAGGATCATATACTGACCTATCTGCGCGGAAAAATAAGAACCAGTTAATTCAAAAAACATATCCGCAGATGCAAGCACAAAGCAGCTGACTCAAGTGCACAGCATTATCTGATTCGTTTAGCGACACACATAACATCGTAGGGTTGACCTTTAAAATCGCATAGATAGGTATAGTTCATCCCGGCTGCAGTGCACGCATCCACTTTTGCCTTCAACTCCTGTTCATTGGTCGAGACACAACCGGACAGCATTATGAGCAAAATAAAGAGTGCAAATCTCATAAATTCATCCTCATAGTCTCCGAAGATTCAATCACAGACGAAAATCCACCTAGTTTATCTACACGCTTCATTTCCCGATGTAGAATCGGATTGCAGGAGACATAAGCCCCCCGTATTCCGAATAGCGCTTTTTCCCAAGATCAGCGTTCCACAATCGGTTTTCTATGCACGAGATATAGCATAAACTGACTTATATTTGAATGCTTAATCATCAGGAAAAACCTGCATCTGCTGCATACAGGTGTTATGACAAAAAAAGTTTCGATGAGCCATATTTTAAATTCGTTAAAACACTAAAGAGCTGCCAGCACATGTTCCATCTTCCCCCGTACTAACGCTGCAATTCCCGTCAGTCCCGGATTACTGACAATGCCGAGTCCGGCTACCGGGTCCATGATCATGACCACGGTTTTATCCTCGTCATCGCGGTAGACGACCACATTACAGGGGAGCAGCGTGCCAATGTTTATTTCACTGCCAAAAGCTTCCCAGGCGAGAGGTGGGTTGCAGGCCCCCAGTATCACATAGTCACGAAAGTCTTTGCCAAGTTTTTCTTTGAACTTATCTTTAATATTAATCTCCGACAGGATACCAAAGCTTTCTTTGGCAAGTTCAACCCGAACCTTCTGTAAAACTTCATCAAAAGGTTCATCAATTTGTCTGCCAAACGAGTATGCTGTTGCAATGTTCATATTTGCCTCCTTATTTACGATTGTTAATGTTACTTTGCCATATAATTTTCATAATTCGAGACATCAATTAACCGTGTACCGACGATTATATACTATTTTATGTATGTTCAGGTATTTGTGAAAGATAGGGATTTGTTAAGCAGGTTCGGTACGGGGACGTACAGTCGGTTATTCCGGGAAGCCAAGCGACGACAGAGACAGATAAGTTTTTGTTATAAAACCTGCCCTCTGCCTCTTCGCAAACGGCATGCCTCTTCCTGATATTGCGGGCGTCCACTATGCAGGGAATATTCTATGAGCAAAGACCCAGGGACACGACTATTATTCTGATTCAAAGTCAGCTATCTCTTCGAGAACATGCGCAAAGTGGCTGCGAACACATAATCAGTCCTGATGGGTGTGAAAAAGCCAATGAACGAGCGGGACAACTAAATTCGTTCCGCGGTGCCCGCAGAAGTCATCAGAACAAAAACTTGTGACAGTAATGTTCTACATATTTTGTGAACTGTCTAATGCCGTTAACTGTGAGTGAATATTAAAAAAATCATTCCGACAATCTTCAAGGCAACGATTATGGAAATCAATCTGAGCTTTGCAAAATTCCACTCCTAGGATACTTCCATGAGTTTCATAATCTTCAATCAACGATTCAAAATGATCCATGTTTATTAGGCTGTAGATTCTCTGCTTTTTTAATTCTGATATTTTGGCCGACATAAGACCTCCACTACATTTTTTGCGATTTTACCATAATTCCTTCACTTGACAACTGTCCGCTGCACAGATTATTGCCAGCTATCTCAAATGGCGGAATTTGATGCCGCACAGAACTCCAGCGCGTACTTCTCTGTGGTGTCATGTCTGGGAGAATACTTTTCCAACACATCTGAGTACGAGGAGTAACTTCATAGCATCAACGTCACTTATATGTCACTTAGAACAAAACAAGGACTTAGCATTTATTAGCTAAGTCCTTGTTTTATATGGTGGGCGGTATGCGATTCGAACGCACGACCCCAGGCTTCGGAGGCCTGTACTCTATCCAGCTGAGCTAACCGCCCGTTATGTACTGTGCATAGTCATAATAAGGATTGAGACATGTACACTATTTACTCAATCAACTCAAGTCATAAATCTGTCTTTATACAGATTACTCTGATAAGATGCCGGATCGTGACATCATGCCAGAACAAAAGTTTTCATGATACATTGTGTCGGACTACCGTCAGGAAAACATCCTGACACCATATCATTTCATGCATACATGTGATGATCGCAACCGTGATTAAGGAGTTTACAAAATGGCTTATGGAATTCGTGTCATCGGACTGACGGGAGGAATAGCAACAGGCAAAAGCACTGTTGTCCGTTTTTTTGCTGATCGTGGTATTCCAGTAATTGATGCCGATCAACTGTCGCGCGAAGCCGTCCAGCCCGCTTCAGTAGTGCTTCAGCAGATTATTTCCACCTTTGGTCCGGAAGTAGTGACGGAAGACGGTACGCTTGACCGCAAGCGCCTTGGGGCACTGATCTTTCCTGATCCGACAAAGCGCCGCCAACTCGAAAACATACTGCACCCCGAAATACGTAATCTGGCGGAAAAACAGATTGCTTGTGCACGTGCAGCCGGGCATCAGCGAATCATATACATGGCCCCGCTACTCATCGAGGTCGGAGCAACCGACCGGGTCGATACCATCTGGGTCGTAACCGTTCGACCAGAGATACAACTGGAACGACTCATGCGGCGTGACGGCATAAATCACAGACAGGCGCAGGATATTATCAACAGCCAAATGCCATTATCTGAAAAAGAACACTATGCTGATGTAATTATTGACAATAGCGGTTCCGAGTCAGAGACATGGGGCATCATGGAAATCGCCTGGTTAAAGGAGACAGAACGCTGCAATGAATAATTCGAATCATATAATACGGCCAGGCGCTCGCTCGGCAAAACCATCGAAAACCGTAGCACCTAAATCACAACAGGCAAATGGCAACTCTGCAACCGGACTGTTACATTGCTTTGCAGCCGTGCCCCGTGGTGCAGAAGAACTTGCTGCAGCAGAACTATTGGCTCTCGGAATTAGTGACGTAATACCGGGGAAGGGGGGGGTCTCGTTTTGTGCCGATCTGAGCGGTCTTTACCGTGCTAATCTCTGGTTGAGAACCGCAAGTCGTATCCTGGTTCAACTGGCACTCTTTCCCTGTTTAAGCCCTGCCGATCTGTATGCGGGAGTCCATGCTATTGCGTGGCAGGAGCTGATCACACCAGAGATGACGTTGGCGGTGGATTGTTCACTCCGTGATTCAATACTGACTCATTCCGGTTTTGTTGCGCTCAAGACAAAAGATGCAATTGTAGATCGTATTCGTGAGTCATGCGGCAGCCGGCCCAATGTCGATACGACCTCGCCTGATGTTCGCATCAATGTTCACCTTCATAAGAATAACTGTACTATCAGCCTCGACAGCTCCGGTGATTCACTTGACCGACGTGGATATCGCCTTGAGCGTAATGAAGCCCCTCTCCGGGAAACTCTTGCCGCCGCAGTTATCGCCCTGACCGGGTGGGACGGCTCCGTCCCTCTGGCAGACCCGATGTGCGGATCCGGTACTATTCCGGTCGAGGCCGCACTTTTGGCCACCCACACCCCTCCCGGACTGCAGCGCACTTTCGGATTTCAGCGGTGGTTAGACTTTGACGAAAAACGCTGGGAAACTGTCTGTAAGGATGCTGAAAACGGCATTCGTAAAATTTCTCTTGGTTTAATTACCGGTTATGACCTTGACAACAGAGCGCTGTTACTGGCGGGAAGAAATACGGCAAAAGCGGGACTTGAAGGACAGATCCACTTCTTTCATGCCGCACTGCAGGAATTTCAACCAGAGGGTGACAAAGGCGTGATTATCATTAATCCTCCGTACGGTAAACGCCTGGGAGAAGAGGATGACCTGCGGGAATTATATTGTCAAATAGGCGACATAATGAAGAAGCGGTGCCGTGGCTGGACAGGGTACGTTTTAACCGGCAACCTTGAACTGGCAAAATATATCGGCCTTAAAGCCTCACGCCGGTATGTGCTTTTTAACGGGGCCATTGAATGCCGGCTGCTCAAGTATGATCTGTACTAACCTGAACAACCAGGGATAAACTCAAAACTCACCATAAGGAATGACATACATGACAATCAGATGGTATCCGGGCCATATGGGCAAGGCGCAGGAAAAAATGGCCGAGGCTATTCGCAAGATTGATGTGATAATTGAAGTTCTTGATGCCCGACTTCCCGCTTCCAGCTCCAATCACCAGCTGGAAGAAATGCGCCGGAACAAACCCTGTATCAAGGTACTAAACAAACATGACCTGGCCGACCCGGCAGTCACCAAAGCCTGGGTGCGTTATTTTGAACGCGAGGAGGGAGTCTGTGCCCTGCCGCTGTCCGCCAGAGTTCACGCCGATGCAAAGCAACTGATCAAGCTCTGTCAAAAGACGGTTCCACATCGTGGTCGTCCGGGATGGCCATTACGGATTATGATCTTTGGAATTCCAAACACGGGCAAATCAACCTTGATCAATACCCTCGCAGGAAAATGCATTGCCAAGGTGGGGGATAAGCCGGCGGTGACCACCTGCGGGCAGCAGATTGACCTCAAGAATGGCATTGTTCTGTCAGACACGCCAGGTATCCTCTGGCCGAATATGGACGACCAGGATGTGGCATACCGCCTCGCGACAAGTGGTGCGATAGGAGCCAGTGCACTTGATTATACCTGTGTCGGGCTCTTTGCGGCCGAGTATATGATGCGCAGGTATCCCGAGCTGCTGAAGGTACGCAACAAATTAACCGCATTGCCTGAAACACCGACGGCCATGCTTGAAGCAATCGGAAAGCGACTGGGCTGCCTGATGTCAGGCGGAGAAATTGATATTCACCGTGCTGCAGAGGCGTTTTTGCGGGAATTGCGAGCAGGAAAGATTGGCCGAATCAGCGTTGAGGAACCGGGTGAGGCCAGTGAAACTCCGACCATATGTGAAATCGCAGGCGAGGAACAAATCATACTGAAGAAAGCATGCGAAACAGAGAACAGCTGATCGACATTGCTGCTCTCTGTTTTTATTCGATAGTAAAACGCCTGAAGGCTTTTACCGCTTAAATTTATGACAGAACATACAGCGGTTTTTGGCAGGATGGCCCGGAGGAAACGGTACGTTCATTTCCTTGTGACACGGCTCGCAGTACACCTCGGCACCTTTTTTATCAGGCTTGTAAAAAGCTCGTTGAAAGATTGAAGCGTCCGGACCGGGTGCATTCTTAAATGCGGCATCGTAAGAGATCTTATGCATCGGGTTGTTCGGTACCGTTTTTGTTTTTTCCTTCCCTGATATTCCAATGAATATCCCGAGCACGACTACAATTATTGCTATAAACATCCAATCTCGTTTATCAATTTTCATGTATATATTCCTCTACGAATTATTAATCCGAATGTATGAGTGAAAAATAAATAACTACACCGCCAATCAGCAGGCCGCCACCAATAAAAGGAAACATTGACGAAAAGGAGAGATCATCGCCCGGCACCGGCATGGCATAGCGAATTATTACGGCTAAACAGAACAGGGAAAACAGGCTGAGCAAGACCGTCTTTGACCGTTTTACAACGCCAAAAAAGAAGATAGCAATAATCAGAATGAGTACTGCCGGGTGGGAAAAAATCTGGTTAACACTCAGGTGCTGCATGGTGTCAATAAGATTCGAGGTTTCAAATGGACGCAGCGTTTCTGTAGTTTTTTCGACCAGCTGCTGTTTGTCCACGGCCCCTCCTGAAAGTCGCCTGAATTGGTCGAGGATAGTAAAATAGTTTGCCGGCATAGGCAAGCAATAAATAGGCCCGCCGTAACGCGGGCCGCCGACCGGTAATCAGCTTATAAAATCCATCACCTTATCCAGAAATCCCTTTTTTAAGGGGTGAACATCCTCACCGCTGATTTTGGCGAACTCTTCCAACAGTTCTTTTTGTTTTTTATTCAAATTTGTCGGTGTTTCAATGCGGATTACCACAAGCTGATCGCCTCGCCCATACCCCTGGAGCGAAGGAATACCCTTCCCTTTCAGACGGTATATCTTCCCCGACTGGGTACCATCGGGGATTTTCATCGCGACCTTACCATCCAGAGTCGGGACGACAATCTCACAACCAAGCGAAGCCTGAATAAAACTGATGGGAATTTCGCAGATGACGTTATTGTCCTCACGCTGAAAGATCGGATGCTCAGTAACGTTGATGGCAACGTACAGGTCTCCGTTAGGTCCCCCCTTGCCCTGCCCCCCCTCACCGGTCACCTTAAGTCGCGAGCCGGTCTCAACACCTCCGGGGATCTTGACAGAGAGTGTCTTTGTATCTTTAGTACTCCCCTTGCCGCGACAGTCCGGACAGGGATCGTCAACAATTTTGCCTTCGCCGTTGCACTGACCACAGGTTTTACTGACACTGAAAAAACCCTGCTGATAGCGGACCTGACCGGCACCACGACAGGTGGGGCAGACTTTGGGGTCAGTACCCGGTTTTGAACCGGAACCGTTGCAACTCACACAGCGCTTGGCAAACGGGACTTCAATCTTCTTCTCAACTCCGAAAGCAGCTTCTTCAAAACTGATTTCAACATTATAGAGAAGATCGTCGCCTCTTCTCCCCTGCGTGCGTCCACGCCCAGCGGCTGCACCTCCGAAGATATCGCCGAAAATATCGCCGAAGATATCGCCAAAAGGAGTTCCTGCACCAAAACCGCTGCTCGAAAAGCCCCCGGCACCGCTGACACCGGCATGACCATACTGATCATACTGGGCACGTTTCTGCGCATCCGATAACACCTCATACGCCTCCGTAGCCTCTTTGAAGCGATCTTCAGCCGCTTTGTCACCGGGGTTCTTGTCAGGGTGGTGCTGAATCGCTACCTTACGGAACGCTTTTTTAATCTCTGTTTCGGAGGCATTGCGATGGACTCCAAGCACCTCGTAATAATCACGTTTATCGCCATTTGCCACAATAGGTTCCTTTATCTCTTGAAATGCGTGTAGGGGCGGGCTTAAACCCGTCCCTACAGTGCTGAGCCGGTAACACTACCCGGATTATTTTTTCTCTTCTTTTACCTCTTCAAAATCAGCGTCAACGACCTTGTCGTCCTTCGGTTTGGCGGCACTGGCTTCAGCACCTGCAGCCGCTTCAGCATCGGCGCCATCTTTCTTGGCGTACATTGCTTCGGCAAGCTTGTGTGATGCCTGTGCAAGCTCATCCGTTGCCTTTTTGATCGCTTCAGCGTCCTCACCTTCCATCAGCTTCTTGAGTTCAGCCAGTTTGTTTTCAATAGTCCCTTTTTCAACAGCATCAATCTTGTCACCATGCTCTTTCAGTGACTTTTCAGTGGTATATACCATACTGTCTGCATGGTTACGGGCTTCAATCGCTTCACGTTTTTTCTTGTCCTCATCGGCATGGGCTTCTGCGTCACGAACCATTTTATCTATTTCTTCCTTGGAAAGACCGGAAGATGCAGTGATGCTGATTGACTGCTCTTTGCCGGTGCCAAGGTCTTTGGCAGAGACATGCACAATACCGTTGGCGTCGATATCGAACGTAACTTCGATCTGCGGTAGACCGCGAGGAGCAGACGGTATTCCTGACAGTTCGAAATTACCGAGCGTCTTGTTGTCGCGGGCCATTTCACGTTCACCCTGCAAAACGTGGATCGAAACAGCCGGCTGATTATCGGCCGCCGTTGAAAAAACCTGGCTCTTACGGCAGGGGATAGTTGTATTTTTTTCAATCAGCTTCGTCATGACGCTACCAAGCGTCTCGATTCCGAGTGAAAGCGGCGTAACATCCAGCAGCAACACGTCCTTGACGTCACCTCTGAGTACGCCACCCTGAATAGCGGCACCAATGGCAACAACTTCATCAGGGTTGACGCCTTTATTCGGCACTTTCCCGAAAATGTTTTCAACACACTTCTGAACCGCAGGCATACGGCTCATACCACCGACCAGAATTACTTCATCAATCTGGCTGGCAGTCAAGCCGGCGGCTTTCAGTGCTGT
>JAQTXD010000155.1 GCA_028688955.1 Desulfuromonadaceae bacterium | reverse complement strand
ATATTGCCGGACACCTGCACGATGTCGGCAAAATCGGGGTCCCCGATACGGTACTTAAAAAACGTGGGACGCTGGATGAAAATGAATGGCGATGGATGAAGCGACACCCGGAGATCGGTGCTGAGATTGTACGCCCGGTCCCCTCATTCAACACTCCGGGAGGTGTCGCTGATATCATCTTTAGCCACCATGAACAGTATGACGGTAGCGGCTATCCGCAACGTCTGTCTGCAGAAGCAATCCCCATGGGCGCAAGGATCGTGGCAGTCGCAGACACATTGTCAGCATTGGTGAGGGACCGTTACTACCGTCGCGGTTGCACCTTTGATGAGGCGTTTACAGAAATAAACAGATGTTCAGGTGTCCAGTTTGATCCGGCAGTGGTTCGTACGCTGGAAACAAACCTCCATGAGGTGCGTGAAATATTACTCGCCCCACAAACTACATATGATGTGCACTTTTCAGAACAGCCCGGACAACAAGACAAACTGAAGCTCCGACCTCAAGAGTGCTATTCCTGAGTGCTGGGACGCTGCAACGCGACAGGAGTTTGGCACCTGGTAAAGGCGCATAAAAAAATAAAGGGCCTGACATTTCTGTCAGACCCTGAAATTTTGGTGCGCCTGGAGCGATTCGAACGCCCGACCTACGGATTCGTAGTCCGTTGCTCTATCCAGCTGAGCTACAAGCGCATTGGAATTGGTCTTATAACGTACCCCACAGAATATTTCAACCTTTTTTTTGCATATTTCGAATATTCTCACCAATAGACATGATTTTATCCTATCACTAACAGTACCTTTTCGGATACTCTAGACAATCAGCACATGTCATATGATTTTTTTAAAGGCTTATTATGGATCACTTTATACTCGAGATCAGCGAAGCTGACATCAAGCGGGAACGGGAAAAATCGAGGGAACTGCGCAAGAGCCGCTGGTGGAAAAACCGGGTGGCCTTGGGTATATGCCACTTTTGTGGTCTGCGCTTTTCCCCGGATGAATTGACGATGGACCACCTTGTTCCCGTGTCGCGCGGCGGCAAAGCATCCCGCAACAACGTGGTGCCGGCCTGCAAGGAGTGCAACAGCCGCAAGAAATATCTGCTGCCGATCGAGTGGCAAGAATACTTAGACGGGCATGAGCGCCCAACAATGGAGCCAACGGGTGAATGAATTAAAAAGCCGCTATAAAGTCGTCATCTATGACTGTGACGGCGTAATCCTCGACTCGATCGAATCAAACTACATATTTTACAACCGCGTCATGGAATTCCTTGGCAAACCCGAGATCGACCGGGACAACAGTGATGCCAGAAGGGTTCTGCACACTTACTCATTCAACGATGTCATGGAGTATTTTTTTACAGGAGAGCCGCTCCGCGAGGAGGCCTTCAGGTTTGCCAAGACCATCCATTATCGCGACCTGATGCCCTACATGCGCATGGAGGACGGCTTTGTCAGCGCACTTGACCGGCTAAAGGGGCACACTTCCCTGGCGATCTGCACCAACAGGGCGACCTCGATGGACATGATCATTGAGGATTTCGGGCTGACCGGCTATTTCGAATACGTGATGACGGCGTCACAGGTCACTAACCCGAAGCCGCATCCCGAGCCGCTCCTGAAAGTTCTGGATTATTTTGACGCCAAACCGGAAGAGGCTCTCTTCATCGGTGATGGCGAGGTAGACATGCAGGCCGCCAAGGGTGCCGGGATTCCCTTTATCTCCTACAAATCCCACCTGCCGGGACTGGCCCGTATCCAGCACCACGCCGAGATAATCCAGCACGTCTTTGCACAAGGCCCCTGATCGTCACTGTCGCAGCCCAACGAAGCCCCGGAATCACCAATAAAAAAGCTCCGCAGTTGTCATGACCACGGAGCTTTTCATCGCGTCATCGCATTGCCACCTATCTCACAAGTTTTGACAGTTTTTTGAATTGATCCGTACCGGCGACCTTCAGCAGCTGAAACATGGCGGATTCGGTACAGGTCGGGACCGCACCGGCAAGGGTCATCGCCTGGATGGCGGTCTCCCAGTTCTGCTTGCTGCGGCTCATGACGGCATCCTTCACAATATGGACATCCATGCCGGCTTCGCGCAGCTCAATCACCGTCTGCAGCACGCAGACATGAGTTTCCATGCCGGTGATTATCACCTGCGTCCTTCCGGTTGCCTTCAAGGCATCAATAAATTCAGCGCTGCCGCAGCAGCTGAACGTCATCTTTTCATAACAGGAAGCTGCCACAGCCTTTTCCTTCAGTTCCGACAGAGTCCCGCCAAGCCCCTTGACGTACTGTTCGGTCACCAGAACCGGTATTTTAAATTCAACGGCACTCTCAAGCAGTATACCAATGTTCTTCACAAGCTTACTCAGCACGGCTTCGTCCATGGGAAGACACAGTTTTTCCTGCACATCGATCACTACCAGCACCGCTTTATCACACTCCAGAAAAAAGCTGTCTTTGATTGACATGGTCACCCACCCTATTTTTGAATGATAATTTGAATTACCTCAGTACGCTCCGGACGGAACGAGCTGTCGGACATGAGCACCTTACAACAGTGCCTTTGCAGCGGCAATTGCCGCATCATAATCAGGCTCACCGGTGACTTCCGGAACAATCTGGATATAGCGGATGGTGTTTGCGGCATCAACGACAAATACGGCACGTGTCAGCAGCAGCAGCTCCTTGATCAGCACCCCGTAGCCAAGCCCGAAGGAACGCTCACGGTAGTCGGAGAGCGTGACGACCTTGTCGATACCGGCGGCTCCGCACCAGCGTTTCTGGGCAAAGGGAAGATCGAGGCTGACGGTCAGCACGACGACATCACCCGGCAACGAAGCGGCTTCCTGGTTGAACCGGCGGGTCTCAGTGTCACACACCGGGGTATCCAGGGATGGCACCGCAGTAATGATCCTTACTTTACCGGCGTAGCTGGAAAGCGTCACGGCTGCAAGTCCGTTGTCAACCACAACAAAGTCGGGAGCTGCGTCGCCGACTTTGAGCTCAGGGCCCAGCAGGGTCATTGGGTTCCCTTTAAAGGTGATAATTCCAGTTTTTTCATTCATGTTCAATCCTCCTCGTTAAGTTCTACCATGACAGGTAGTTGCAGAATCATTTCCCGAAGCAGCCATCTCCTTCCAGAAGATGCAAAAATTGCATCACCAATCGGTAGGTGATGCCCCACAGCACCGGTTTATCATCAACAGGAAGCCTGATTGCCGGTACTTCAAAACTCTTTTCATCAAAAGCGACACGACTCTGCAGATGGCTCCCCGGCTTGCGCAGATCAGAAAGCCTGACCCAGAACAGGTCCCCCACCTCTTCGTTCAAGACCGGGCGACAGTCCATCCGGTCTACGCCAAACAGACAGCAGGAAACCCTGACCGGCAGGTTGGCTCCCGTTATGTCGGAAAGTCGCCCCAGATAACGCCCCTGCCCGAGGTCAATACCGACCTCCTCATACGTTTCCCGTAGGGCGGCTTGACACGCCAGCTCCCCTTCTTCCAGCTTGCCGCCGGGAAAGGCTATATGCCCTGACCATGGGTCAAGATCATGGGCGGCACGCTGAATAAACAGAATTTCCACATCATCGGCGGCCTGATGCAGTATCATGGCGACTGAAGCCCGCGTACGGCTGCCCGAATCCGGCTGGACCTCACTATTACGCGTGGCAAGCAATGCTTCAATACGATTAAACAGACAAACCTGCTGTTTTGATAAGCCTCTCATAGCTCCGCTTATTCCTGTATGGATTATTTCATATACTTACCGTATCATTCGGTACCGTCAAGCAAAATCATACCAGGATACCATCATACTATGCCACTATCACATCCGTCTCACATACCGCAGGTCTCAATCCTCATGCCGGTCCGCAACGAAGAGCGCTACCTGCAGGCGACGCTGGACTCTCTGCACCGTCAAACCCTGACTAATTGGGAGTTGATCGCTGTTGATGATGGCTCTGGCGACTCGACGCCATACATTCTTGCGGCAGCAGCCAGCCGCGACATCAGGATACATGTCATCAGGCGCGAAGGGGGTGGACTGGTGGCGGCCCTCAACTCCGGTCTCGCAGCCTGCCGGGCGCCCCTGTTGGCCCGTATTGACGGTGACGACATCTGCCACCCCCGGCGGCTTGAACTGCAGGCCGACTACCTGGGGGAACACCCGGACACCGGCCTGGTAGCCTGCAACTTCCGTCATTTCCCACGTACCGGCCTCAAGCAGGGAATGATTGACTACGAATCATGGCAGAACAGCCTGACGCATCATTCTCTGGTTATCCGTGATCTGTTTGTAGAGTCACCCGTGGTCCATCCAAGCATCATGACGCGCAGAGCCATCCTGGAAGAGCTGGATGGGTATCAGGACAGCGGCTGGCCGGAGG
>JAQTXD010000154.1 GCA_028688955.1 Desulfuromonadaceae bacterium | reverse complement strand
AGGCGTGTGGTCTTCCGATCTATAAAATGTTCCCCTTTGCCGATTCTGATAAAACGGGGGGTACCGGCATTGACCGGCACCTTGATCCGTACCAGCGAATTTTGCCGGGCTTTCGGATAACGCAGCGACACAAGAAGGTTGAGAGACAGATTCGAGATAAACGGAAACGGATGGGCCGGGTCAATTGATTGCGGTGTCAGTAACGGAAAGATGTTCGAGTAATAAAACTCACGCAGAAGCTTCTTTTCCTTGGCGGTCAATTCATCATAGCGCTCGATGAGAATATTTTTTTCTTCCAAAAGAGTGCAGATTTCCTGAAATGAACGCTCCTTGCGTGCCTCAATATCACGAATTTCATCATAACATTCCGTGACCTGCTGGTGAGCCGTCCGGCCGTCAAGAGATAATTCCCGCATCCCGGCCCCGATCTGCTGCTTCAGGCCGCCGATACGCTTCATAAAGAACTCGTCCAGATTGCCGCTGACGATGGCGATAAACTTGAGCCGTTCCAGCAGCGGTGTGCGCTCATCCTCGGCTTCATGCAGTACCCGGCGGTTAAACGACAACCAGGTCAGCTCGCGGTTCAAAAACCACTGGCTGTCATGCAGGTCAAATTCAGGGACCGGAGACATTGGTTTCGGAGACGGCTCAGCCTGGTCAACGATCCTGGTACTTTTTGATTTCTTGGCCTTAGCCGCCTTGACAAGCTTCACCGGCTTGGCGGAAAGTAAGGCACCGGAGTCGTCTTTCGTCTTTTTCGTCAGCTGTTTTTTTTGAGTCGAGGGGACTTTCACATAGACTCCAATTCATTTCGTATTGTCGTATGAAGGCAGGTTATCCCTGATTGTACCTGTTTTGAGTGCCACTGCAACTGCTTTGACGGGTATCGGCATGAATTAACAGTGGCTAAAAAGCGGTGTAGCAGAATACGTACATCAGTACTCACACCACTATCATCACGAATTGCATCCCGCACTCCATCCATGCTACACCATATCCATGAAACGACTTAATCCACAACAACAACGCGCCGTCAATACGGTTGAGGGGCCGCTTCTGCTCCTGGCGGGTGCCGGTTCCGGCAAGACCCAGGTAATTACCACCCGCATTGTACATTTCCTGAAAGACCTGCGCGTCCCGGCGGAAAACATTCTTGCGGTAACCTTTACCAACAAAGCCGCCCGGGAGATGAATGAGCGCGTTCTCGGCATGGCAGGTTCTCTGGCCAAAGGGATCGTTATTTCAACGTTCCATTCGCTGGGTGTGCGCATACTCCGTCGTGACATCCGTGCGCTCGGTTTTAAACCGAATTTTTCCATCTATTCCACCTCCGATCAGACTGGAGTTATTCGACAGGCGGCTCGAGAACGGGATATCGATCCGAAAAAAATCGATCCGGACCGAATCCTCTGGCATATTTCCTCCCTCAAAAACCGTCTGATCGGTCCGAAAGAGTTCTCCCCTGACCGAAATGATCCACTGGAGATTGCCGTCGCCGCTGTCTATCCCCGCTATCAGGAGTTGCTGAAGGGGTTCAATGCCATCGATTTCGATGACATCATCATGCTTTCCGTGCGACTGCTGCAGAACACTCCGGCTATTCTGGCCCACTGGCAGGAACGCTTCCGCTACATCATGGTGGACGAATATCAGGACACCAACGCATCACAGTATCTGCTCATTTCACTGCTGGCGAAGAAGCACGGCAACATCTGCGTCGTTGGCGATGACGACCAGTCCATCTACGGCTGGCGGGGTGCCGAAGTGGAAAATATCCTCAATTTTGCGCAGCATCATCCCGGCTGCGTTACCATCAAACTGGAACAGAATTACCGTTCCACCGGTGCGATTCTGGATGCCGCCAACAGTGTCATCCGGAACAATACGGTCCGCACGGACAAAGCTCTCTGGACCGCCGGCGGCAAGGGGCGGGAGATCGACCTGATTGTGGCGGACAGTGAAGAAGATGAGGCGGCAAAAGTCGTAGAGCAGATAATGCTGGAGCAGTATCGCGAAAAACTGCGCTGGGCGGACCTTGCCATCCTCTATCGTTCCAATGCCCAGAGCCGGGCTTTTGAAGAAAAACTGCGGCTTGAACGTATTCCCTATGTGGTCATCGGCGGCCAGCAGTTCTATGAACGCAAAGAGGTCAAGGACGCCATCGCTTACCTCAAGGTCATCGACAACCCCAGCGATGAGGCGTCATTGCTGCGCATCATAAATTTCCCCCGCCGGGGCATAGGCGATACGACGCTGATTAAGCTGAATCAGTGGTCAATGAATAATGACGTGCCGCTCTTTGAATCATTGGGTCGGGCCGGTGAAATTGATGAGATTTCCCCTTCGTGCCGAAAGACAGTACTCGGCTTCCACGCCATGATGAAAGAGGTCATGGCGGGGTTCACCTCCCACAACATGGGGGCGCAGGTAAATGCGCTCTTCAACCGCCTGCGGATTGAGGATGAGCTGTATCGCACCCTCAACGACGCCGCTCAGGCACGCAAACGGATCGAGAATATCGAGCAGGTCGTCAACTCACTGGCGGCATACGAGGCGCAGACGCCACGAGCCACCCTGTCGGCATTTCTTGAGCGGATTTCGCTCATGGATGAGGACAAGCCGAGTGAGGATGGCAAAGAGCACGGCACCAATGCCGTTACCCTGATGTCGCTTCATTCCAGCAAAGGGCTTGAGTTCAGCCACGTCTGGCTGGTGGGGATGGAGGAGAACCTGCTGCCGCACAAGCGTTCGATTGAGGAAGACCCGACCGTTGCCGAAGAGCGTCGCCTCTGTTACGTCGGAATTACCCGGGCACGAAAGTTTCTGACCATCTCCCACTGCATGACCCGCCGCAAATACGGGGCGGTGGAAGGGCAGAAACCGAGCCGGTTTCTGGCGGAGATCCCGGAGCATTTACTGAACGGGACCTCAGGAGTGATTGACGCTGCGGCGACTACACCGGAAGAGCTGGCGGCAGATTTCTTCGCACGGATGCTGGAGGATTAGAAATATGACAGAGACAACTCAGGATAGCGCAGCTTACGTGGCCAGCCTTATGGCCATTGACAAAACGACACTTCCCACCGACGGCGGCGAGCGTTTCAACCGCCTGATTTTTGCCCGCAGCCCCTACCTGCTGCAGCATGCCGAAAATCCTGTCGCATGGTACGAATGGGGTCCTGCCGCCTTCGAGCGGGCGCGAGATGAAAACCTGCCGATCCTGCTCTCTATTGGTTATGCGACCTGCCACTGGTGCCATGTCATGGCCCATGAGTCGTTCGAAGATGCCGAAGTGGCCGCGCTGCTGAATCGCTATTTTGTCTGCATCAAGGTTGACCGGGAGGAACGTCCCGATATCGACGATTTTTATATGGCTGTGTCTCAAGCGCTGACCGGCAGTGGTGGCTGGCCGCTGAATATTTTCATGACACCTGAGAAGCGCCCGTTCATGGCAATAACGTACCTCCCCAAACGGGGACGAAGCGGCATGAGCGGGCTGATGGAACTGCTGGCAAACATTGCCACACTCTGGCGCCAGCGACCGGACATGATTGAGAAAAACTGTCAGAGTATCATGGAGGCACTGGAGGGACCGCGGGAACGCCGGAGTGAGATTAACTCAGCCGATATCACCTCCGCTGCTGAAATGTCGTTACAGCAGCTGAAGAAAATGTACGATCCGAAATTCGGCGGTTTCGGGAGCGCTCCAAAATTTCCGATGCCGATTTACCTGAGCTGGCTGATCGGGACCGGGCGGCCGGAAGCCCTGAAAATGGCGCTCCATACCCTGCAGCAGATGCGGTCAGGAGGAATCTGGGATCATCTTGGCGGCGGACTGCACCGCTACTCCGTTGATCGAATCTGGCTGGCGCCCCATTTTGAAAAAATGCTTTACGACCAGGCCATGCTGGTTCAGGTTGCAACGGAAGCCTATCGTGCCACGGGCAGCCGGTTTTTTCAGACCGTATCGGAGGAGACAATCGCATTTGTCAACCGGGAACTGCTGTCGACGGATGGTGCCTTTACCTCTGCACTTGATGCGGACTCCGAGGGGGTCGAAGGCAAATTCTACCTCTGGGACAAAGCCGAAATTGACGCCTGCCTCGGCCCTGACTCCGAATTATTCTGTCGTTATCACGGAGTAACGACCGATGGTAATTTTGAGGGGCAGACCATCCTTACCGCGCCGACATCTCCTGATGAGTTCTGCCGGCAGCAACAGCTGCAGAGTGAAGAGGCCGGCGCGCTGCTGGAGAAGTGCCGGAAAACGCTTTTAGAACGTCGCGAAAGACGCATACGCCCACTGAGAGACGACAAGATCATCTGCTCCTGGAACGGCCTGATGATTTCATCCCTTGCATCTGCCGGGATTACCTTCAACAGACCTGATTACGTCGCAGGAGCTGCCC
>JAQTXD010000153.1 GCA_028688955.1 Desulfuromonadaceae bacterium | reverse complement strand
ACCCTCCTGATCTGTATATATGGGCATTAAATGTCCAAAACCAAATCAGGAGGATTTTCATGACCAATCGATTCATCGCAACTGTACTCAGAACAGATCTGAATACCACCAAACCGCCTGCAGCTGGGCTGCAGGCGACAACATACAATATTAAGGAGGGTCAGCACCATGCCTAAACGGATTATCTCTCTCTCTTTCCCTAAAGCTGATACAGCCAAACCAAAAGTAAAAGCATACAAACTGTCTGATGGCTTAGGTCTGCACCTTCTGGTTATGCCTTCAGGTGGCAAACTATGGCGTTTCCAGTATCGATTTGCCAATAAGCAGAAGGCTCTTGCCTTTGGGTCATTTCCAGAAATATCCATTGCCGATGCGAGAAAACGCCGTGAAGAAGCGCGACAGCTTGTGGCAAATGGTATTGACCCTGGTGAAGTAAAGAAGGAACAAAAACTTTTGGAACTGAAGAAGGTAGGAAGCGATTCAAACACTTTTGCGAAAGTGGCAAGAGAATGGCATGAGTTTAAAAAAGGTGAATGGTCTGAAAACCATGCCAATCGTCTGATGCGTCGGCTTGAAATGGATATTTTCCCGTTTATAGGTAACAAGCCTATTGCCAAGATCGAACGACCGGAACTGGTCATTTTATTACAACGTGTCGCCATACGGTCGGTAGAAACTGCCATCCGTTTGAAAATAGCTTTTTACGGTGTGTTCCGCTATGCACATAACAACGGAACAATAAAGGTAAACCCTGCAATTGAATTTAAAGATGTGATACCAAAAGCGACTGTCACTCATATGGCTGCACCTACAGTCCCTAAAAAGCTTGGGGAGCTGGTGAGGGCAATTGACGGGTTTTCGGGATCGTTTGTCACCATGTGCGCTTTAAAACTGACGCCTCTGTTTTTTGTCCGCCCTGGTGAGTTGCGGAGCATGGAATGGAGCGAACTCGATTTTGATTCTGCTGAATGGAATATCCCTGCCCGCAAAATGAAAATGAAAAAAGACCATCTTGTCCCGTTGTCCACACAAGCGCTTGAAATTCTGCGAGTGCTGCAACCGCTGACTGGGTCGGGTACGTATGTTTTTCCATGTCATCGAACGCCGTTAAAATGCATGTCAGAAAACACAATCAACGCATGTCTGCGCCGTCTGGGTTTTGATAAAACAGAGATTACTGCACATGGATTCCGAGCAACTGCAAGGACAATGCTTGATGAACTGTTGGGGTTTCGTCCAGACATCATTGAGCATCAGCTGTCACATGCCGTTAAGGATTCAAACGGCACTGCATACAACCGTACTACCCACCTCCCCTACCGCCGGGGAATGATGCAGTCCTGGTCTGACTATCTGGACAGCCTGAAGAAGGCGTGAAAGGACCCCTTCAAAGCAAGATAAAGTAAAAGTCACATACTCTCCGAATACAGAATGGCGACCGTTTCGGTCGCCATTCTGCTTATTCCACTACCTCAGACAGGCAAGCATGACATGAAAAACTCATTAATCTCAACAACCCACTGCCATAATCAATACATATCCGGTGTGATGAGGACCATACCGGACACCCTTCTGATCTATCTATAGGCCCTCTTTTTTGGGCAATCTAAACAGACTAGAAGGGATCAAAAATGACATGCCAACTTTATACTATCAAAGATTTGATGGAAATACTCAAAGTCAAACGATCAAAATTATACGAACTGATTGGTGAAGGGCTGAGGCCGACGCTGTATTTGGGGAATTCGCCACGATGGAATGAATACGCCATATCAACTTTTCTGGCGAAACAACCAACTGGCCGGAGTGGGAAACCAGTACCATCAACAAGTAAGCCTAAGCAGGCAATGGCGGTGGTGTAATGAAATATTTAAACCCTAAAGACCACTGTCAGAAACTGATTGCTACCACTTTTTTAGATATATTACCTGGATTCGCAGAATCAGATATCGGAGCCATCCGACTGAAAGCCGATATTGACGGATTAGCAGCCAACGGGGACGTCCAGGCGGTGAAAAACGGGCTCTTTGCGCTGAGAAAAATCGCCGGTGACGCCGAACTTGCTGAACGAACATTGAATTTACGAGTTGACGTCCTTGTTGATGAATTACTCGATAGCCATCTTGAGGATAAGGAGTTATTAACGGAAGTTGTGGCGAAAGCGACATTGCAACATGCGGAGGTGGAGTCTGAATCAGCAGATGAGCCGATGCTTGAGATGGCAGAGGAGTCTGGGCCATACTTGGGTGCTGAAACGATCCCCAGCGAATCAGAAACGAATGAAAAGAAGCAGAATCAAGGGCAGCCAAAGATAAAGTCCAATCGTAAAAATCGTACTCCTAAGATGGATGAATTCATATCTGACGTCATAAAATCGTTCGGGCGGCCGCCGCAAGGATTATTTATTGGCATTAAAGCGTTAGACGATCGTTTTGGCCGTATTTTACAACCCGGCGACACAACACTCATCGCATCCAGGCCATCAATGGGCAAAACTTCAGTAGCGGTACAGATTGCCGAGTATCAAGCCGCCCGCGGGCTCAACGTTTTATTCTGGAGCCTCGAGATGAGCAAAGAGAAATTGGCAACTCGGTTGATCTCTAAAAATTCGGGCGTCTCGGTAAAGAATATCATAAACGGAGATATTCTTTACGACGAGTGGCCATTAATAACGAATGCAGGCGATCATATTCAAAAACTTAATCTGTTTGTCAATGACCTGTCAGCCGCAACTGTGACTCAAATTAAAGAAGAAACAACGACTCTTGATGCTGAGTTAAAAGCAACGACTGGAAAGGGTATAGGCCTAATCATTGTTGATTATTTACAATTAGCAAGAGGCGAATCAAAAGAGCGTGTTGCGGAAATCTCAGAAGTGTCTGAGGCTATGAGGCAACTGGCAAAAGATTTATATCTACCTGTCGCGATACTGGCACAGTTAAACCGGGAGCTCGAGAAAAGAGCGGACAAACGTCCCATGCTCAGCGATTTACGTGATTCCGGAAAAATTGAACAAGATGCCGCTACGATAATATTTATTTACCGTGAGACCGTTTACTGTGACGATTGCCGCAGCGCAGTAACCACATGTACAAAAGGTCACGAAAAAGACGCAGAATTGTTGGTCTACAAAAATCGGGAAGGTGAACCCGGTGCTGTTTCAGTTGTTTTCGACGGAGCAAGGCAAACATGGAGTGACCGTGACGACTATGTGAGTCCGCCGGCGCGAACAAGTCGGAAGGATGGTAAGAAAGAACAGGACCGTCTGGACCGCGAGGCGGTGACTGAGAGGAAACGTAAGGAATATTCAGATGATTTGGAGCGGGAGGCACAAGCAGCACAAGCGGAAAAGGCTCAGGCGGAGGAGAAAGCGGCGCAGGAAACACAGTTGGAACTCGGTGCAATGCACCCGAAGGGCTCAGCAGCTGACGAAGCAGACCAAAGACGGGCGGCAATCCCAAAAGCTTTTGCCAACGTTCAATACAACCATAAATTCGATAACTTAGCGAAAAGAGGAGTTATCGTATGACAAAACCAAAGATAAAAACCAAAGCACCTGTGAAAATTAAACGTAAATATCATCGCCACAAGCAGTTGCAGATTTGTTCATCAATGGACTCCATGGCGAGCGTAAAGGCTATCAGACTCGGGGTGTTTTCTGGATATCATGGGCCGCTGACCACAAAGTTAGGGGAGAACACAATAACTTTCGACTGCAGCGGACAGGACCAGGAACACAACGACATCCTCGATTACATGATGTCACATTGTGTTGAGAGTTTTTTAGACACTACTGGCAATCTTTATCTCGGGGCGGTTCTAACTGATTATTTTAGGTGGAAAAAAATTAAACCGGACGTGGGGACTTTTAAAAAGAAGGTTAAAGAATTACAGAAATTGAGGATCGAGGTAAAAAACATACAGTGTGACGTATCAAGTCCAGTTGTCGGTTTGTCAGGTTATCTTAACAGATCTGCAGAGAATGGGACAGATGTTCAGATTAAAAAGTTGAGACGCGGTGAAGTATTTTTCATTCAAATTATGCCACTTTTTCTAAAATTTTTAGATTTAGATGTGACTTTGAAGTATCCCGATCTAATACCAAACATTCTGGGGATTAAATCTGATACCGTTAAAAGTTGTGTGCGATATTTTCTAACACAGACCTATAAAGAGGGATGGCTTGTTAAGTCCAGCAACAAGACAGGATATTGCAGCACACGTGTATTGTGTAGCCGATTGTATCCAGACCATATGCTAGTGAGCAAAGACAAGAGAAACCGCAGAGAACGGGATTTAAGGGACCATGCAGGGATACTTAAAGATAGTTTCGGCATTATATTTGATGCGGTGGCAGACACTTGGACATATACTCGTCACCCTCAGCTTCGATATAAAATGTCCATTGGTCCCGAAA
>JAQTXD010000152.1 GCA_028688955.1 Desulfuromonadaceae bacterium | reverse complement strand
CTTTACCCAAATTTTCCCCCAGTCCTAAAACTTCTACTCCTGCAACTTCAACAGATTTATCTTCAAGTTTTTCTTTGGATTTTTTGATTGCCGCAGCATTTTTGTAAATTTTGTCAAGGCAGTTAACAAACTCATGGCTATTGGCATTCATCAGCAAATCAACTTCAAATGTGTGCTTTGAATAAATAGGTTTTATATATTTGTTACCTTTGCAAAAATCTGTAAGTCTGAGTTTCCTTTCCCTTCCTTTTTCTTCTGACGCTCTACAATGAGCCTGATATTCGTTGTCATGCTCAGAATCGTCTGGAAGTGCAGTTATGGACTCGTCCCCGTCTGTAAGAATTGAGCAATTTTTCCTCACCCTGTCAGGGTGAAATATCCTGGCAACATTCTCAAACCCGGTGCTGCTGATATTAATAAGACTTACACCTATTTCATCTAACGTTAGGCCAAAAACCATTTTGAACATTTCAGGTATCAATATTTGCTCGGCATCACCTTCAACTAATACGATCCCCTTTGCAAAAAGGAGGTTGCTTCTGACTGCATCCAAGTATCTTTCTATCCTGATGATCTCGTTTGGTTCTAGTCCTTTTGATGGATGAAATATATGTGCCTCTTTATCTCCTCGACTCAGAATATTTACCCTGCTTATGTTACTAACTGACGAGATGTGAGTGGAATGGGTGGATATTATGACTTGAGTTTTGTTTTCTTGCAGACTGTTAAAAAGCGTTTTCTGAATATGAGTGTGTACATGTGCCTCCGGTTCTTCAACCAAAAGGAAATTTGCAACTTTATCGGTCTTTACTTTTTCATACTCGAGCAACTTTAACGACAGGTATATGAGGTTTGCCCCTCCTAAACTTAATTCTGATATTCTGCCTCTATGACCATCCTCGTCTGGATCGCCAACCCATAATTTCAAGGATTGGAGTAGCTTTTCCATATCATTTGGCAGCTCTGATTTAATGTCTATATTTGGTGCATAGGTTGTCCCAACGGTATCCTTAATGCTTTTATCAATGCCGTTCTTAACGTCCATCACTTCGTCAAGTGTGCTGATTCGCTCATTCAGACTATCAATGCTTTCAATAATTTCGTGTTGTTTGGCAACTCCAACTGATTTCTCTTTCCCTCTGAGAAGGCTTATTAATGGGTTACTTGAATATGAGCGTAAATCGTTTTCAACATCTCTCAATGCTTTGATAAACGTGCATGAAAGCTCGTTATAAATGTTTATTTCCTTGGGTAGCCACGTTCCGAAGATCAATTCATGTTTGTCATCGGGGTCTGGAAATTCTATTTTGTCAAAATCGCCAACGTACTGTTTATAAGTATCATCTTTGCTAAAGTCCGCCGTCCCTCTGCATAGATAGACGGTTTCGTAATCTTCAATTGCCAGCTTGTCGAGCAGAAGTTTAAGGTCAACCGCATTTTTCCCAGCTACTTTAGAGTAGTCGTAAAGCTCTTTTCTGAATTGGTACTTGGGCCTGAAATATACTGAATAGCTGCCATGTTTAGCTGTTTCCATGTGTCCGCTTGACTGGATAGCTAATGCTTGAACTTCTTCGCTCGTATTTAATCCGCTAAATGTGATTGAAATAATTATCCAGTGTCCCGCCCAACTCTCCAACGTCCTATTGAAATCGGTCTGATAAAACTTGAAATAGCGTGGTAGGGAATCGTCGATTAGTATTCTCAACGCGAAAAATAGGTTTGTCTTTCCAGCGCCATTTTCACCGATGACGGTATTAATCCCTTTTTTGAACTTCAGTTTTGCACTCTTGAAATTTCTGAAATTTCGAATAGATAAAGAGGATATATGCATGTTTGTACGCCTTTTTATTTTTCGTAAGTTTTTTACAGCGGCCAACGTGGATTAGGCGCGTCCCAGCAAACGGAAGAAGTGTACTTGAGTGCAGGGTTAACAGTATCTTTACCTGATAATGACCGTTGACATGCTAATTTTTTGAATAGCTGAGAATTTTTCCTTCTTCATAGGCTGGAGTTAATTCTGGCTGGTAATGATCTACTTGCCGCCATTGGATCAGATTAATCGATAGGTCGCAACGGGGCGATCTGAGGCATTTCTAAATTTCATTCAATTCCAAACTTTTGCGGATCCTATATTAAAAGGCAATAATAAAAATATTGCCACCAAATTACCCCATTCCTCTAGCCATGACCAAAGCCGATATTATTGCCGTTCTGGATTCTCCCGACCATTTGGAGACTCTGTACCGTTCCGATCCGGAACGATTCCGGCGTTCCTTTCCGGATGCCCTGGCTCAGCATCCCGATTCGCTGGTCCTGAAGATCTGGCAGGAACGGCTGAAACCGTTATCTGAAACAGCAAGCGAACGGCAACCCCTCTGGTTGATGTTGTCTGTCATCATCGTCACCGCCCTACTCTTCCGGCTGTCGGCGTTTTCTATTGGTGACGACCATCTTTTCGAGCCTAAGCTGTTTTTCCCGCTACTGCTAACAGGTCAAATAGTTTACTTTCTGACGCGGCTTCAGCCACAGGCAAAACGGGTGTGGTGGGTGTTAAGCCTGGCTGCGGCCTGCTTTCTGTTTTCACTGCTGCTTCCGGAGGCTCCACCGGATTCCTATGTCCGAAAACTGTTTGAACCAAACAACACGGATGCCGATGTCATTACGCTAAGCCGCATCCATCTGCCGTTGGTATTTTGGTCGCTGCTGGGCGTCGCCTTCTGCGGTCAAAACCTGCAAAGCACCGTCAGGCGTATGCAATACCTGCGTTTCTGGGGCGAAACCTTAATTTACACCACTATGATTCTGCTCGGTGGCGTCGTGCTGTCGACGCTCGCCATTGCCCTATTCCACCTCATCGAAGTGGATATCTTCAAATGGTATTTCCAAAATATCGTGGTCATAGGTCTGATCTCGGCTCCGCTGGTGGCCACCTATGTTGCGGATGTCCTCACGGCCAAACAGCCCAAACTCACGTCATTGCTGGCCAACCTGTTTTCACCGCTGTTTTTGCTGCTGGTGGCGGGTTACCTGGTCGCCATGGCGATACAACACACCAATCCTGTTGTGAATCGCGATGCTCTGATTTCATTTAATGGCCTGTTACTCATTGTCCTGGCCATTACCGTGTTCTCCCTGTCGGACCAGAATGCCTCCAAGCAACCGCGCTGGCTGATGTTGGTCAATATCGGCCTGATTGCTGTGACCTTGCTGATTGATGCGATTGCACTCACGGCCATAACAGTCAGACTGGCGTCGATGGGATTCACGCCCAATCGCATTACGGTGTTGGGGGCCAATCTCTTGGTGTTCATACACCTCATCGGGCTACTGCACGGCTATTGGTCCACATTGAAGGATCCCGGCCATTACGCCCGGCTGGAACAATGGATTGCGGGCTACCTGCCGGTTTATTCAGTCTGGAGCATCGCGGTTACCTTTGGCTTTCCGCTTCTGTATGGCGTGTTTTGATTGGTTTTTTTGATAGACTTTAAATAGCTCATCCAGATTGATTATCTCCCGCATAGCCTGCATGTAGTCTTCATACCGGATATCGCTCACATCAAACACCTGGCCACCAGCAATGGAGAACTTCTTTAGATTGGCATCATGTTGAAAGGTACAAGTCGAAAACATAACCTCGGTATCGCCAAGATACACGTCGCCCGTATACCAATCCGCAGCCAGATACCCCTGATGGTCAGCAATGAGTTGCCGGATTTGTTGATTCGCGGCTTCGCTAACAGAGTTAAAAGACGTTAAAAACAGCCAATTGTTTTTGATTTCCCAATCGGATCTGTAGCCTCGTTGCTTATCGGACACCTGAGCTTTGATATCATCCAAGACGCCTTCGCTTTCCAAAATAGCCGTTATAAAGGTCTCGTCGCATAAATCGTATTGCTTTCCTGCATACCTCACGCTGTCTTCATACTCCGGGCGAACTATGCCGGGCGGAAAGACACGAAAATCATAGTTCGGCACATCCTCTTCAGCGCTGACATAAGCTGACAGGAATAATAATGCCCAGAATAATTGCCGCATGGTTTTGCTCTCGCTTGCTTGCCGGTAGCCTAGTTTATACTGGGAAAAGAAAGCAGCAGGATAGTTTTTTGATCAAGCCTATGGACTTGTGGACGAGTCCTTCGGACCAGCCCTGCTCCTGCGGAACGTGTGGACAAACTGATGGATAACCCTGCGGGTTACCCACGAGCTTGCCCACACTCCAGGGCCTCTCGCCCACAGGGTCCACAGGCTCAACAACAAATTTTTCTTTTTGATTTGATTATTTGATTTGGAAACAGGCTCCCTTTGGTCGCCTGCGCTAACTATTTTTACTGTTGGTCATTAGTGTGAATCTAACCGAACGAGACCGGGAAATATTGATTGCTTTGACACTGAAGGTGCGTCTGTTGTCTTTGCATCAGATCGCCAGAACCTGGTGGAAAGACACTGCCACAGGCATCGCTAACACCA
>JAQTXD010000151.1 GCA_028688955.1 Desulfuromonadaceae bacterium | reverse complement strand
AGGTTTGATCCTGATTCTATCGGCCCCCTCCGGAGCCGGAAAAACGTCTCTCTGCCGGGAACTGTTCAAGACATTTCCTGATATGAAGGAGTCTGTCAGTTATACAACCCTCGCATCACGACCGGGTGAAATTGAGGGTGAGGCGTACCATTTTGTAACTCCTGAGGTATTTGACGCCATGGTGGCGGAAGACGCGTTTGCTGAGTGGGCTGAAGTACATGGCAATAAATACGGCACCGCTCTGAGGACGCTCGAAGAGGCCCGGAAAAACGGAATTGACCTGGTTCTTGATATTGACTGCCAGGGCGCTCTCAAGTTGAAAGAACAGTTCGATGGAGGAGTGTATGTTTTTGTCATGCCGCCTAATATGGCTGAACTCCGCCGTCGTCTCGAAAACCGCTCGACTGATTCCCAGGAGGTTATTGAACGTCGCATTGCCCGGGCGGCGGGAGAGATACGGGAAGCACGCTGGTACGACTACATTATTTTTAATGATGATTTTGATGTTGCCTGTAAGGAATTGGCGGCAATTGTAATTGCACATCGTCGCAAAACCTTCAGAATGATGGAGCAAGTTGGAAAAGTGTTTGATATTTGAGCTGAATTAGCGTACAAGAACCGTTCATCTAACGTTGTATGAAGGAGAAATCAGTATGGCTCGAGTTACCGTCGAAGATTGTCTGGAAAAAGTGGAAAACAGATTCCAGCTTGTAATTCTGGCAGCGAAAAGAGTTAAGCAACTTTACAAGGGAGCGCAGCCGTTAACAGAATCCAAAAATAACCGCCAGGTTGTTACTGCTCTCAGAGAAATTGCGGCCGGTAAAATCAGTTTTGAAGTTTCCAAAAAACAGCGCGTTTAACCTGCCATCCCGGGTGAAGCTGGAATCCTCCTGCTTCACCCTTTTTTTATCCATTCCTCCGCACATTCCACACGTTCTGTTACAGGCGACTAATAACGTATGATCCGTCTCAACGACATTCTTGATAAGGTTTCGGCGTATAATCCGACTGCTGATCATAACCTGATACGCAAGGCCTATGTGTACTGTGCCAAGGTGCATCAAGGCCAGACAAGATTGTCGGGTGAGCCGTATATCATTCATCCTATGGAGGTTGCCGGTCTTCTGGCCGATCTTAAGCTGGATGTCCCCAGTATTGTGACCGGTTTCCTGCATGACACGATAGAAGATACGCTGGCAACATCGGAAGACCTTACGAGGATGTTTGGTGCCGAAGTATCTGCACTTGTGGATGGCGTTACCAAAATCAGTAAAATTAATTTCAAAACCAAAGAAGAGAGTCAGGCTGAAAACTTTCGTAAAATGTTATTGGCGATGGCCATCGACATCCGCGTTATTCTGGTCAAACTGGCCGACCGCCTTCACAATATGCGCACCCTTGAGTTTCAGGATGAAATCAAGCAGCGCCGCATTGCACGTGAAACAATGGATATCTATGCACCGATTGCAAATAGACTTGGCATTTCCTGGGTAAAGGTTGAGTTGGAAGATCTTTCCTTTCGCTATTTACACCCGGAAATTTACTTCGATCTGGTAAAAAAAATATCCCAGAAAAAGCAGGAACGTGAAGCTTTTGTTGAAGAAGCAAAGGCTATCATAACTGAAAAGCTCGCATTCTACGGTATTAAAGGTGAAGTGTCGGGGCGGAGCAAGCACCTTTATTCGATTTATCGAAAAATGGAAAAACGCAATGTAGAGTTTGAGGAAATATACGACCTCATTGCGGTCCGGGTGCTTGTTGAGGATGTCCGGGAGTGTTATGAAGTCCTTGGTGTTATCCATTCCGCCTGGAAGCCGATTCCCGGGCGCTTCAAAGACTATATTGCCATGCCCAAAGGGAATATGTATCAGTCCCTGCATACAACGGTCATCGGACCCCAGGGTGACCGGATGGAGGTGCAGATCAGGTCACACGAAATGCATAGTGTTGCTGATGCCGGGATTGCTGCCCACTGGAAATACAAGGAGGGTAAAGGGTACGATGAAAAAGAGGTCAAGCGTTTTGCCTGGCTGCGTCAGCTCCTCGAATGGCAGCAGGATCTTCAGGATTCAAAAGAGTTTATGGATTCCGTCAAGGTTGAGTTGTTTACGGAAGAAGTCTACGTGTTTACGCCAAAAGGAGACGTAAAGGGGTATCCAAAAGGGTCCACACCGATAGATTTTGCATATAGTGTCCACACGGATATTGGTCACCGCTGCGTTGGTGCAAAGGTTAACGGCAAGCTTGTACCGCTCAAATATGAGCTGAAAAACGGTGATATTGTTGAGGTTATAACGTCGCCTCACCACACTCCCAGTAAAGATTGGCTCAAGATTGTTAAAAGTTCCCGGGCACGAAACAAGATCAGGGCGTGGATAAAAATAGAAGAACGTAAACGGAGTATCGTGCTGGGTCGGGAGTTCTGTGAAAAAGATTTTCGGCGATATTCAATTAATCTTCAAAAAATTCAGAAAAGCGGCGAGTTCAAGAAAATTGCCGCCGAATTCGGCTATGCTGCTGATGAGGATCTCTTGGCAGCAGTCGGCTACGGTAAAATATCAAGCAGCCAGATAGTCAGTAAAATACTTCCGGAAGAAAAGCTGAAAGAGAGGGCAGAACACAAAGAATCGCGGCTTGAGGCGGTGATCAACAAGCTGAAAGGAAAATCAAGCGGCGCTGTTGAAATTGGTGGACTGGATGATGTGCTGGTCCGTTTTGGCAAATGCTGCAACCCGGTGCCGGGAGATGAAATAATCGGTTTTATAACGCGCGGGAAGGGCGTCACTATCCATACTTCAGATTGCCAGTTTGCCTTGGAAAGCGATCCGGAACGGCGGGTTGATGTTGCCTGGAACAAAGTAAAAACCGCGGCACTGCCGGTTAAAATCAGAGTGTTGTGTCACGATGTAAAAGGAATATTGGCGACGATCACGGTGGCAATTACAAACTGTGAAGCAAATATTGCCAGTGCGCATATTCAAAGCACAATTGATCAGCGTGGTGAAAATATATTCGAGGTAAATGTTATAGATCTGGCGCATCTTCAGAAGGTGATGAATTCGCTTATGAAAATAAAGGGTGTTATTAAAGTGGAACGTATTAAACAGTAAAGGGGATCGAATTATGAAGTTGGAAATTGTATCGACTGACAGTGCTCCCGCAGCTATCGGACCCTATTCTCAAGCAGTCAAGTGCGGCAACATTCTTTTTTGTTCAGGGCAGATACCAATTGACCCGGCCACCGGCAAACTGGTTGATGGTACAATCTATCCTCAGGCAGAGAGGGTAATGGACAATATTTCTGCAATGCTTGTCGCGTCAGGTATCGGATTCGATGATGTCATAAAAACAACCATATTTCTTACGGATATGGCAGATTTTGCTGCCGTTAACGACGTCTATGGCAAACATTTTCCCGGTCATAAGCCTGCCAGATCTACCGTCGCGGTTAAATCGCTTCCCCTCGGTGCACTACTTGAGATTGAAGTAATCGCTGCTCTGTAGGAAATTCCAACGAAAAAAAGCCGCACCCCCGGAGGGTGCGGCTGATTAATGTAAATCTGAACGTGAAATGCTTAAAGGGCTTTTGTGACGAATCCGGAACGGATACAACGAGTACATACTTTAACGGTAGTTATGCTGCCGTTGTTTTTGACAGCTTTGATTTTCTGGAGATTCGGATACCAGACAGTGCGGGTTTTATTGTTTGCATGACTAACATTGTTTCCGAAACTTGGGCCTTTTCCGCATATTTCACATTTTCTTGACATATTGTTTTCCTCCGTTGATTGCTAAAAAAACTTTATACCAGACCGGCTGTTCTGTTGCAAGAAAAATATAGGATCAGTATGAATATTGTAAAAGCATTTCTCACACTGAGTATCGTAGGACTGGTTGTTATAGTGGTGCTTTTTATAGATTTTACCTATAAAACCTTTTCATATCGACAAAGTATGTTGAAGGCAGATGCCATTGTTGTTTTGACCGGTGGCAAAGGGCGAGTTGAAGAGGGAGTGCATCTTTTTCGAGAGTCTCGTGCCAAATTTCTTTTCCTGGTCGGAGTGGATCCGTCAGTCAAAAAGAGTGATCTGTATCGACAAAAGCCTGGTGACCCGTCTGACGATAATGTTATTCTCGAAAAATCATCTCGCAACACTCTTGAAAATTCAATCTTCGGGCGTGACCTCATCGTGCGCAGTGGTGTCCACTCAATTCTGCTGATTACTTCGCGCTATCACCTCAAGCGGGCTTCCATACTGTTTCATAACTCCCTGCCCAAAGATGTAACCATTATTCCGTATCCGGTTGACTCGATTAACCTGAGGGAATCCTGGTGGATTCACGGAGGTAGTTTTCAACTTCTCTTTCGGGAATTTTATAAATACTGCATGTTGCGCACTTTTTTTCTCCTGGCGCAGGGAGAACTTAGCGAAAGTGTTATTCCTATCGCTCCCGGAGGGTGACTCCTCTTTCTTATT
>JAQTXD010000069.1 GCA_028688955.1 Desulfuromonadaceae bacterium | reverse complement strand
CAAGTGCCTGCTGCATGCCGGCGCCTACAGTGTAGTTGTTGTCCTTTGCTTCAATGACAGCGATAGGAATGTTTGGTTTGTAGAACAGGATGTAGTCGGCTTTTTTGGCTTCGCCGCGTTTAACAGTCTTACCACGAACGATGACGCGGCCCTTGGTGAAGTAATGCTCCTCAAGTACCTGAGTCATCACATTCCACTTGCTTCCACTATCGCCTACAATTGCAGGTGTGATAAATTTGGTGCGGATATCTGCTTCTGTGAGAGACTTCTTGTTCACTGTCTCAGCTTCTCCGTCCTTTGTTGATTTATCACTACATTCCTGGAAAAGGAAAGCATGAGGGTCTGGCGATTACCTTTTGTCTCATCTTTCTTATCTCTGACACTCAGCATAAAAAACGCCTCACCTTAACCCGCCGCCGTCCACCTGTCAACGGATCACATCTGCATAAACACAATGACAACAGCTCTTCCATCTATTTTTTGTCCAAATATACAACCTCTGCAACCGGAACTTCCCACAGCTCACACTGACATCTGGAACGATAATCTTCTCCGGAATCCTCAACACGTCGCTGCACCATGGCAAGAACCTGTATCCGCTCGATGCAGTCCAATCGCACACGCCAACTCTTCAATGCAATCTGGGAGAGTTGAGCAACACAGATCCCCTTTTCGTCGTGCAATTCGATGTAATCCCCTTTTGCCACTGCAACAAGGGAATCACCCGGCCAGAGTCCGGCAAGATGGTCATGCACTGTATCACCGACACGTTTACGCCCTGCAAAGTCAAGGAACATATCTTCCATCCCTAATACATCGTAGCGGCGGCGCAAAACCAGATCATCCGGAGGATCTATCACAGGGGGGTCACGCCTCAGCATAAAATCCCCTTTTAGGAGACATGAGTGAGGATTAACTGTGTCCGCTCTTTCAAACAGACACAGCGTTTCCTTGGCGCGGGTCATGGCAACATAATAGACACGACGCTCCTCTTCCTGCGCCTGCTGGTTCTTCTCTTTTGTCCAGCCGCCGCCTGGGACAAACACATGATTAAACTCCATCCCTTTGGCTGAGTGCACCGTACTCAGGAAAACTCCGCTACCGACCGTCTGTTCGCGGCGCTGTTCGGCAAGGACCTCATACACATATTCCGTGTAGTAGCTCATGGGGAGCTGGGCATTGCCACTTTCGTCACGGAGATCCTGAAGAATCCCTTTTAAGAGTTCCCACCAGATAGTGGTCTGCCGCTCCCCGGTCAACTCTTCAACTAAAGTCAACAAATCAGATGCCGACAAAATCTCATCATGGCGGACCTTCAATTCAGCGAAAAACTGGCGTATCTCACGGATTCGATGTAGGGGTGGAGTCTTGTTCTGGTCGATTCCCCAGATAATCGGAATACCCCGCTGCTCGCATAATGCCCGTATCGGAGCCAATTCATCCCGAGTCCTTGCTAACACGGCACAATCGGACCAGTTGAGTGACGGATGCCGTTGTCTGAGACGGAACAACTCCTCAACAAGTGCCATTGCCTGATGTGCTTCATTGGCGACGCGCAGCAGCTGAACACGTCCCTGCGCCACAGGATCAAGGTCTTTCCAGGAACCACCGGCCGGAAGCCGATCCCGTCCTTTATTGATTCTGATAGCATGCTCAGTCTTCATGCGGTCATTGTTATGGGCTATCAGGCAGTTAGCTGCGGCAATGATGTGAGCCGAGGAGCGATAGTTTTCTACGAGAAAGAAGGTTTTGGCCTGATAGTCTGTCTGAAAGCGCCGGATAAACTCCACATTGGCGCCGCGAAAGGTGTAGATGTTTTGGTCGTCATCACCAACCGCCAAAAGGGCCAGCTTACTGTCAGGATCATTCAGCGTCCTGCCGGCAATGGCAGATATCAGCTGGTATTGATCCTGGTCTATATCTTGATACTCATCCACCAGGATGTAACGATAGCCAGCCAACAGACGCTCTCTCAGTTCATCTTGTTCCAGGCCGGTCAACTCTATTTCGCCATTCAGCAGTCGTACCGCATCGGGAATGATCGTTTTAAAATCATCTGTGTCGATTTTCTTTCGTTCAAGCCGCTCGGCAAAGGATGATCCGGTCAGCCGCATTGCCAGGCTATGGTACGTCTGGACGGTTACTCCCTTCGCTTCAGGACCGGCCAATTCGATAAGTCGTCGCCGTAACGTATTCGCTGCATTACGGTTAAAGCAGAGGATGAGAACGTTGCGTGGCTGGGCGCGTTTCACCCGTAGCAGGTAAGCACAGCGATGCGCCACAACCCGAGTCTTGCCGGAACCGGGACCAGCCAGAACCAGCATATTTTCATCCGGCTGTGCTGCCACAATGCTGACCTGTACTGGATTTGCCAGATTATCGACAATGCGATGATAGGACGCCTGGCTGGTTGCCCGCTCAACGATTTCCTTACGTCCGGAGAAATAGCGTTGCACAAAGCTGGTACGATCCATAGTGAAATATGCTGACACCAGATTAATCGCCTGTTGAATCTTTTCCAAACCCAACTTGGCATATTCGTTCATAACGTGGACCTGGAAAATCCGTTCCTTGTAATGTTGTTCCAGAGGACTGTAATCTCCCTTCAAATAGCGTCGCTTTATCTCCTCCGGCAGTACACGGATCGTCATTGCCTGCCTGAATACGGCAAGCCCTTGTTGAAGAATAATGACCTGCTGTTCGTGGAGAAACATAAGGGCACGATCAATCGCTGCAAGAACATCCTTGACCTGACCATTGAGGAGAAGATCACCACGCAGGGCCAGTGAGATGTCATCCAATGAAAAGTTGACCAGGATTTCCGCGCTGGCAGCTGTGCCATCAGGTATTTTGGCGTAGAGAGCATCCAGCGCCACCCGTGCCACATCACGCCTCCGTTCGGCGGTGGCGAGGAGTGCCTTCCAGTCACGGTTCAATTTGATGCGGTAGTGATCTTGTCCCAGATAGCGAAATTCAAGGCTACCGCGATTTCCTGCCAATCCCTTGCCATCCATGGAGAGACTTTTCAGCAGGTTTCGCAGGATTTCCGGGAGACTTTCATTACCAGTATCAATAAGTCGCTGATTCAGGCGGCGGAGAGAAAGATCGAGCCATCCTTCTGCATCCGGCTCAGACTCCTGCATCAACTTGAGCATGGCTTGTTCAAGTGAACAGACTTTGTCAAAGCGCATGCGGGAATGATCACCAACCTTGTAGCGAATAAAAGCATTCAGCAGGACACCCTGCTTGATCAACCCCGCCTCGGTCATTTCATGGAGTATGCGCAGTATCGTCCTTGTATCACCGGCAACGGAACGCTGTTCGGGTGCATCTCCTGCTTGCGCTTTGAACTCCGGTAATTCAGCCAGTTCGTCGGCGCTCATTCCTGCATCTTTTCTGGCATTAAACAGTGCGTGCAGGACCGCGAGCCAACGCTTCTTCTGTTTTTGGGGCAGTTTGAGAGGGGCTATTTTTTCTTCAGCCTCCTCCATATTCCTGACGAGCGGCTGTCCCTGGAATACTCTGGTGTTGTTCTGGTTGCGCTCAACCAGGCCCGCCCGCTCCAGCCAGGCTACGGCAGTTTTAACCTTGGTGTCGGCCATGGTATCTTCAGAGGTAAAACCGGTCTGCACCTGCTCATCCCGTAGCAATTCCCCTGCGGTGATGACTATCTCATTATCCTTGCTCCGTTTGGCGCGTCGCAAACCTCGCAGAATCTGACTGATATCGTGCTGGGAAAGTTCCGACATGGCACCCAGTTGGAACTGGGTCTCGATATCGTTCTCGGTGTAAAGAAGAATACACTCAGCATCCTTGGTATCTCTTCCGGCGCGTCCAGCTTCCTGTAAATAGTTTTCAAGTGAACCGGGGATATTGGCGTGGATAACCAGCCTGACATTATCTTTGTCTATTCCCATACCGAAGGCGTTAGTGGCGCAGATGACCTGTGTCTTACCGCTGATGAATTCATCCTGCACCCGCCGTTTGTCCGGAGTATCCATCCCGGCATGATAGGCTTCGACCGGCCACCCTTTCTTGAGGAGGAAGTCTCTGATTTCTTCCGTTTCTTTCCTTTTTGCCGCGTAAACAACAGCGGAGCCCATTTCCGGCTGCGGAAGACGCTCGGTCAGGATGTCGTGGATTCGCTCATACTTCTCCGCGCCCTGTATCAACTGGACTTCAAAGCTGAGATTCTGCCGCTCGACTCCCCCCTCGAAAACCTCCAGCTCCTGCCCCAGCTCCCGTCTGAAATGGTCGGTGATCTCTTCCATGACGTCGCGTTTGGCGGTCGCGGTGAAGCAGGCTATCGGCGGTATCGGTGTCTGTTGCTTCTGGGCAAACTCGCGGATAAAGCGGGCGGCATAGAGATAATCGGGGCGAAAGTCGTGACCCCATTTTGACAAACAGTGCGCCTCATCAAAAACCCAGCAGCCAATTTCACGTTGGCTGATGGCATCAGCAAGGGACGTGTTGCGCAACTGTTCCGGAGACACATACAGTAGGGCAATATCCCCCAGCCGCACGCGTTCCAAGATTTCGCCACGCTCCGGCGGGGTCAGCATACCGTAAATGGCAGCGGAAAACATGGTGCCGGTTTTCGATGCCAGACCATCAACCTGATCCTTCATCAACGCTTGCAGGGGGGAAATCACAATGGTGAGGACGCCGCGCCGGAAATTGCGCGCCAGGGCCGGGATCTGGAAACAGAGAGATTTTCCGCCACCTGTGGGAAGGATGGCCAGCTGCGGCTTGTCAGCCATACCGGAACGGACAATCGACTCTTGTAAACTTGCGCCGTCAGCAGTAGCCGGTGTTGCGCGATAGACCGAATAGCCGAAGAATCGTTGCAGCTGTAGCACCGGATTATGGGTATTACGACACCACTGGCAGGTAGGGCTATTACAGGGTACATCACGCAACTCACGCAGAATCGGCACCACGTCACTAAAGTTTTTTCGTACCCACGGCGGAAGAACGGAATTATGCCCCGCGACTTTCAGCCATGCCAGACAATAGGCAAGTGACAGACGTTTATCCGGATGCAGCAGGTATTTGAAAGCAACCATGGTAACGGCAGTTTCACACGCTCGGTCCTGAGTATGTTTCTGGAAGATTGCAAATGCCTCATTCTCGGAAACAGGCGCTGCCCCCAAAGTGGCAAAAATATCTTTCAGGCCGTTGCTGCGTAACGTTGAATTTATGTCTTCCGCAAAGCAGTACCTATAAAAGGAAAGTACATCTCCTTCCGTTTCACCAATGGTCTTGAAGCTTTCCCACTGATCACATAAAACTGAACCAGCCAGCCTCGCATCGGCAACGGGATCGTTGATCGAGTCGCGGACCAGCTTGTAATCCTTTACCAAACGATGATAGGGGTTTTCGGGAAATGCTAGAGGTGAAAGATAGAGGGTATCAATGACAGGTTTTTGAAGGAGGCGGAGGTTTGGTGCCAGTGATTCAAGAACCGGTAAATCATGGCCAAGGATGTTGTGACCGAGAATATAATCTGCATCAGAGGCGAAGTTGTCTAGTTCTTTTAAAGCAGTTTGCAGGTCAAAACGACCCTTCCGTTCAAATGTCTGCCCGGAAAACAGAGCACCAATGTGATAGAGCTTACTCCCATCGGTCTCCAGGTCCAGCAGCAAGCATTTATCCAGAAGGCTATTGACAGTCAATATTTCTCCGCACTTGGGTATAAATCAGGTCTTTAGTAGGGTAAATTCAATAGTTAAAAGGCCGCTCTGCCGGTAGAGATTACCAGTTTAGCGGCCCATATAATAGTCAATCACTCCATCCTGAAAATCCCCATAGCATAAATAAAAACTCACATTACCCTCGCGGTGGCCTCCTGTCAACTTAACTCAACCGCACGTTTCTCTTGCACAAGCCATAAGAGATCACTGTGACAATTGCTAAGACTTGGAATCAAAATAACAAAGAGATTTTGATAAGCATTTCACATAGGGTTGTTTTATATGTGTCTTTGTAACCAGATTAAATGCCAGCGGATTTCCCCCCTATTGGCACGCCACTGGGACGCTCTCTCTCAATATCAAATCCAAAAGAGTCATACCAACCCATGGATGCCGGATACACTGACAATTTCTGCTCTCTTTTAGGGTAAGATCCTTTACTTACCAATAGACGGTCAATTGATTTAATCATAAATGGCGACAAATATTTAACACCACGAACGCCCCAAAAACCGAGCCAATTCCAAATGTCTGCATCATTTTTCATTGCAGGCCATATCATGAAAGGTCGCCAGCCATCCAAGGTATCTACTCCAATGGCATAAATATACTCTTTGGCAACAAACTCCCGTACCTGCTCCTCAAGAATTTTATGGTCTGGTATATCTTTGCTGATTTTTCCTCCGTCATTCCAAACCGGCTGTACCACTGTTAACATTGCTCCCTCCCCAATTGTTATCAAATGCTGAAGCGGGGCTAAATTCAACATCTTCCATTCACCGATAACTTGCTCGAACAACGAAGTCATCTTCTCATAAACATCTTCATTCTCACTGGAACCACTAGCTATATTCAGAAAACACCCGGCTATCCTGGTTGCTTCAAATGTTGGCGTGGTCTTATAGTCACTCAATACGAGTTCACTGGCTTTTAGCGCATATTCAAAAGGAAGACATTTTACCAGGTCTGCTGCCTTGATGTAGCTTTCTATAGCCGCTACTTTGTCCCCTGACTCAAGCAACTCATCACCTTGTATTAGTAATTCAGTCGATAAAAAACAGTTTTCCTCTTTTATTGGACCATATGTGAATATTGACATAGCGTATCTCCTATACAGCTTTAAGGAATTCGTTAGCGACGCGAAAAGCGCGAGTTTTGGTAAGATGGCCGTTGCCAAACCAAATAGAATTGAGTCTTTTATCTTCCGTTTGTTTGAGCTGGCGGTGATCGATTAACTCAGTTACCCCGTTATAGGCCGCCCACAATGTCCCTTCAACACCCTGCATTTTGTTTCCCACGCCTTGGTCAAAAAGCATCTCGGCAAGGTCACGATTATTCAGTGCCCTCTTGTATTCGTATTCATCGTATAGATTACGTGGTGCTGGAAACACCTTGGTCAGATATTCACGGACACGCTCAATAGTCAGTTTTTGTGACGCCATTGCTTTGAACACCTGCGAAATATCATTGTAGCTCTGATTGATGAATCCTAGTGCATGCTCTGCCTGTTTAAGCATGATTCGGACATCTTTGGTATGGGGAATGCGGATGGAATCACCCTGCGAGAGGGCGACGGTAAGAGTATTGTTGCAGACGACACGTATGGGGGTGAATTTAATCTGAACGGCAGAACTGCCGTCGTGACTGTTGGCCAGGAGGAGATATTTGTCGGTGATGTCATCACCAACAACCCGGATTGTTTCAGGCAGCTTTGCCAGTATCCATACCCGCTCTCCCTGCCCGAGCGCTCCAGCAGTGTGGTAAATAGCAGCATTTTTGCCGACAATATGGTCAAAAAAAGCAAACGCTTCAACATTTTGCAGTGGAGTATACTCCTTGCCTACCACCCCGAGGACAACATCTCCTTCTTCTTCACCCTGAGCAGGTCTCATAATGGCGAATCGATCGTTAATCGGGACATGTTTTTCCTCTTTTTGAACATACAGCAGACGCTTGGTTACCTCCCAGTCCAGATTTGCCGCCTTGATCGCCTCTGCAGAGGTGGCCGGTTCTGTCAGCCGCTTTCCGAGACCATGCCAGGGAACTTCGTTGACATAAAACATTGATGCCGTACCACTTGCAGTTTCAACCCAGAGTTCGTGTGCCATAAGAGACTCCTTTCTGTTTGAGCAGCGTGATTTAGGGCTTTTTGGATAATTCATTTTAGTCATTATAGAATAACACAATTGTATGACAGAATACGTCATATACTTTCTGGCACTTGTTACTTGGTAATCTATGGATTGAATATAAGAAGATTGTTTAATAGCAAAATATCTGTTAAATAAAAGCATATAGTAATTAAGTTACGCCGTAACTAAATTACACAGGAGGCGCTGTGGGACGTGATACAACAGCAGGAAAAAGAATGGCGGCAAAGCGGAACAGAGAAAAGGAGGCTGGGCTCCGCCGTATTAATGTAGCAGTAACACCAGAAGCGTTTGGCAAATTGGCTGAACTAATGAAGCATCACAACTGCACATCTCAGGCTCAGTTAATTGAACTCCTGGTTATGGGTAACTCTCCACTATTACAGCCAAATTACTCGGAAGATTCTCGTAACGAAGTTACGAATAAGATACAAAAAGAACTCTCAGTTCCGAAGCAACAATCTTCCAATCAGATGAGTTTGTTTGAAGGTTGAAATCGTCAAACTTCTTCAATTCTTCACCTCAAGTATTCTATAAGTTCACAACAACAGTTACTTTATAGTAACTATACCATTGAAAAACAATAAAATGCTGACTTTACGTGAATTTTGAAAGCGTCTTTATCGCAGTTCACAAAACTACTCAACTTAATCATTCAGATTTTATCGTGACCTATAGCAGTATTCTGGGTAATAATAACGAGAAGGGATCCACATGTGATCTCACCAGCATGGAAGCCGGAAGGTATCAGGAATGTTCAGGTAACGTAACGGAGGGAAAGGAAGGGTACCGTGTGCGGAAGAATGGTTATAAATCTGTCACCGGAAACAATCACCGAGATCTATGGGATCATCCAGAAAATCGACCGTGAGCGTAACCCACGCTACAACGTCGCTCCGACGCAGGATATCCCCATTGTCAGACAAAACCCGGATGGTGCAAGGTCGCTTACCTCTGTTCATTGGGGATTAATCCCATCATGGGCAAAAGACCTATCCATCGGCAACCGCATGATTAATGCCCGAGCCGAGACACTGGCAGAGAAACCAGCCTTTCGGGCGGCTTTTAAGCATCGGCGCTGTTTGGTCCCAGCATCAGGCTATTATGAATGGCAGCAACTTCCTGACGGACGCAAACAACCTTATTATATCCATCCGGGCAACGATGCCCCGCTGACTCTTGCGGGGTTGTGGGAACAGTGGCACTCCCCAGAGGGTACAGTTATCGAATCCTGTACTGTCATCACCACGAGTGCTAACAAAGCCATAGCATCGATACACGAACGGATGCCGGTGATCTTGCCACAGTCAGCATTTAACCTCTGGCTTGACGATCATACTCAACGTGACAAATTGACCGAACTGCTGGTCACCCCCTCGAATGAACTACTAACCTTAGTGCCGGTTTCGACAATGGTTAACAGCCCAAGACATACCGGACCGGAATGTATTAAACCGGTTGATGTGTGAGATTTGTAACTCCCAGAGTTGCTTCTTTAGCCACAATTCCTAACTATTGAACTATCAAGGGTGAAACAATCCCCACCTGCTTGTTCCAAATCCCTTTAAATTTCACATTTATCAGATATGCAGTGTTTCACCGTCTTGCAGAACGAGCACGTTCTCGAAGAAGTTTTCATAATCTTTGGCTTTATCAGTATGTACTGGCACGAGATGTTTCGGCTTCAGCTTTGCTGCAAATCGTTGTAAATCATTACGGATTGCGTGACCACTCGTGTGAATTTCCAGAAAGTTCACCTTAGGATTCTGCTTAATGTCCCGATACTTCTGCTCCTCCAAATAACCCGACCACATTGAATAGATTACGCTGCAATGCTGTATATCCGTCAATAGATCGGAAAAATTACTGATCTTCAAGAAATAGCGACTTTGCTGCGCCATGATCTCATCAATTTCGATATTGGTTTCGGGTTTAAAAATATCGCGTGCAAAGGCACCAAAATAACTTCTGTTCTCAGATATTTTTCTGTAATGCGCTCGCGCGGTAAGCCCCTTGGTTAGTACCCTAATGTTTTTAGCAGTACTTATATCAGGGACCGATGGGAAGCGGATCGCAACGGTTCTCAGGATAAAGGCAGTATATATGTCGATAACGAAAATTCGGTTGGTTTGGATACAAGCCCGATAAGCCGCACAAATGCGGTCGATATGTTGTCCCGAACAGATCAGAAAGCAGGGCCTGTCATCATGCTTGCGTAAAACTTCAAGCATTCCTTGTTCGACGGCTACTTCATCTGCATAAACGGTATTGTCTCGCACCATCATTGTCCCTTCCATGAGAAGCAGATCAATGTCACGAGGCGGGTCGTTGAGGAACCAATCGAAGGCTCTCTTGCGCCTTCCATGTGCCCGAAAGTCGCCGCTATAATAGAGTCGTTTCCCTTCGGTCTCGATGAGAAAGCCAAAGGCATCAACGCAAGAGTGATCCATCAGGTATGGCATGACACGAAAGCCGGGCCTTAGCTCTACCCATGTTCGATTGTTCAGCGGGCTAAAGGAGTTGATTAGTGGTGGTTTGCCGAGAAAAATGCGTGTCGTCTCGACCAGTTGGCGAGCTGTCTCACCGATATGAACTGTCTTGTCGCTTCCGAGGTTTTCTATCAGGCCAAAGTGATCCTGATGAGGATGGCTAATGAAAACATCATCGAATTCAATTTTCCCCAAATCAACATCCGTGCGGCTATCTCCAAGTGGTGAACCGGCATCAAGTAATATTGAACAACCGCCCGATGTGACTTGCACACAACTGCCACCGATTTCCTGGGTGCCGCGATGTATGGTCAGATCCACCTGTTCTCCTTCTGAGGGTTCATTCAAGCTCATGAAAGTAGCCAAGTCAGACGTAGTCTTCAGCCAGGTTATGCCAGACCAGCTCGAAGTCTCTTTGACCGTGATAAAAGGGGCAATATCAATCCCCGTCAGTTTCTAGTATATCGAGCATTTTAATAAAGCACTCATTACGGGAAGCTCTTCCATCCCATATTTCCAGACTTCGTAAGTGATCTCACCATCGAAACAGGACGTTCAAGGAGCCCATTGACCATGTAGGCTCTCTGCCAACATTCGCTTTTTAAATTGTCTGAAGTGTCGGCAACGGCCAAAATTCCTTTAACGACTTTGAACCCGTCGGCAGGGATTCTCTCACATGCTGCAGGTGGCAACAGCCCCAATTCAATCTTTTGCTGAACCATTACGAGTATTGATTTTGATATTTCTGATATCTTTTTTTCAAATGCCTCTTGATATACCGTTGCCTGTAGAGGCCCCCAGTAGATACCGGAAGTATTATTCCCATGTTTAAGTTCTATACATAGAAGTTGCCCTTCTCGACCTATGGCCAGAAAATCAAGTTCATCGCCAAAACTTTTCGAGAGGTCACCCCATGCGCTAAACTTCTGGTTCTTCTTTGTACTTTCAACAACCTGCTTTATTGCATTATAGAATTCTGTTTTCTCCTCAGAGGCTTTTTTCTCTATTGTTTGATTGAAACCTATTACCGCTTCCCGATCTATTATCAACCACTCATCGTCCGGCGTCCAGTTACGGCCATAATCAATACTGAGTTTACTGGACCAATAACCTTCGCTATGATTGTTGTGATAAAATTTGTCGCTAACAGTTGAAACAGCGTAATTTAAGAATTTACTTACTCTCTCGATTATCAACTCCATGTTTTCCACATTGCGAACTGTTTTCAAGAGAGCAAATGCTTCAACGCATTCTTTACCCTTAAATAATTCAGGGCACTTTTTATCTTTAGGCTTATCTCTTTCTTTTTCATATGATTTCGACTTAAAACTGATTTGACCATTACTAAGTCGTGATAGGTTTATTACCAGTAAGCACGTACCTCCGTGGTAAACCATGATTTCTGACTTTTCTCTGAGATGGATATCATAAGCATATTCAGGATCTTTACATGCTGGCCTCAACTTTTTGATTGCGTCAACCAATTTGGCTATTTTTGCAGTTGTATCGCCATTCTTTGTAAAGTCATAATTTTCAATGAAACGATCATACCGTGCAGACATAGTGCCTCCCATTAAATGATTCTTCGATCAAACCATTTTACCGCTGTTCCCTTAAAAAGCTACCGGCCTCACTCAATTCATCAAACTGGTAGAGCAAAAGTTTTAGTGTTCGAAAATCCCAAATCTCGCCTGATTCGTCATAATAATTGATTCCATCACGAAAGCTTAGCAGCAAAGTGACCATCTGTTCCTTTTGATATATATCTTTGCATTCCTTCTGCGAAATCCCCGAATAATCGTAGAGGTTTTCCATAACATTTGGAGTGTCTGATCGTTTATCATATTCATTCTGGAAAAACTGACGAATAATGCTGTCACAATCTTTACAAATAGGTCGTTCAATAACCCTACAAGGGACAAACGACGACACTGGTTTGTTCCCGCACAAAGGACAATAGTATTCTTCGTTGTTCATGCATTCATCTCGTGTAGTTACTCAAAGTAGTAATTGTTGCAATTCGAGCAGCGATAATGCTCATCTGAGGCGATAATAATTTTCTGTCCGTCCAAATTGAACAGGTTGATGAGTCTGCCTATATCTTCCTGCGTCAGGCAGGGATCTGAATACAGAGTGAAAGACTCAGATGCCTGGAAGTAAACGACACGGCCGCGTGGGTAAAAATCATAATCATGTGATTTAAAACTAAATTCTGCAGGGCTCTTTGGTAACAGAGCCTCATGGAAATCGTAATGGCCACTGTACTGGATTGCATCCCCATAAGGCTCGCCTGAGTTTACTGGGAGTGCGTCAATAAGGAAATCATTTGAAACCTTGAAAAAAATGCCTACCTTCGAATTACTATCCATTGGACAACCCTACACTTTCAATTTTGGCTATAAGTTCAAATCAAGGAGTCCACCAATTACAGTTCGAAATACATCATTGCTAGGAACAATATTTTCCTGACATTTTTTTCGCGATCTCAGCAAACTCCTCCCTCAAGTCAGCAGGTTCCAAGACTTCCACCTTTTCACCGAACCCTTTCAACCACCAATGCAATTGGACATCGTCCCGCACGGTAACTTCCAACAGAACTTTCCCATCCGGGTTTTCAGTCAATTTCTGATTCGCGGCAACCTTTGTCTCGAACAGGTATGGTGCAGCACCTTTGTCAAATACTGCTTTCAGCTTAATCATCCCTCCTAACGGGTACCCAAACTCTCCACTGTCGATGTAGCCTTGAAGCTTAAACCCTTTTGGCACAACCACTGGTTGATCAGGAAGAATCGTTAAAGATTTCATCCGATGAGCCAACAACTGGATCGGTTCTTCATGGTTATTCAATGTAGCAACGAGATAGATGAGATTATCAACAAAAACAAGTCCTAAGGGATTAACGACGTACTTTCGCTCTTTGCCATATCGCTTTCGGTATTCAACTTCAAAACATACCTCATGGTGGAGGGCTTCGTAGAGTCCATCGAGTACAAGACCATCAACTTCCGGTGGCTCCGAGGTCAAACTACGCGATACGACCCGTACTTTTTCAGCCCAATGTGAAAGACGTTGGTCTGGCATTTTTTTCAAGCGTTCATCTGCAGTCCGAAAGTATGCCTCTAATGAATTCAGCGCTGCTCTTGGCAGCATGCGCGTCATAGAATCACGTACCAAGCGGAACGTGAGAGCAGCCAATGGGTCCATGATTGGCAAGTCAAAGGATTGAGCATCCTTACTCCAACTCCAGCCGGCTGGTCGTTTTTCATCGCTAATCAATGGATAGGTACGGGAAAGATCAACGAGGTCACGTTGTACCGTGCGCAAATCAATTTCTATATTGTATTCCGATTTCAGGCGATTCATTATCTCTGTTGTTGAAATACGTCCTCGCCGTGGCACCAAACGGAGCACCGTCAGTAATCGGGTTAATTGTTTTGCACTATTTTCCGCATCAGTTGATTTTTTGGCCATATAACTACCCTCCAAGCCCCACCTAAAACTCTTACATTGTTGGAATCAGTTTGCCTTTCGCCTTGAGCATACTTTCACGACTTTAATTGCTTACATAATAACTCCATAAAGCGACCATTCATGTCGCGTTGTTGCAATTCTACCAAATAAGCGAATTCTTACAATTTATTCACGAATATGCCGTTAAGCGTCACCATTTGTCGCTGGCATACAATAAATTGATAAAATCAATACCGCGATAAATCGCTAATGGTCGATATCACAATACTTCTCAAATATATGATTTTTTAATACGTAATCAGGATGTCAGGTTCATGAGTCGGCTCGTTTGCTATTGCCATTATGTGTGGTAGGTTTGTGGAGGGATATTGTGAGCACAAATCATCAGGACATACAATGGAGAGCAATAAATGCCCTATGAACTGTCAAACAAACTTGTAATCGGGCTCGCCTCAAGCGCTTTGTTCGATCTTGATGAATCCGATGCAATTTTCCGCACTGATGGTCCAGAAGTATACCGAGCATTTCAGAGAGATAACCAGCATCTACCGCTGAAAACCGGCGTAGCATTCCCCTTTATCAAGCGCCTGCTCTCTTTGAATGAGCTGAATCCAGAGAATCCGCCAATTGAAGTGGTCCTACTGTCAAGAAACAGCCCGGATACCGGCCTTAGGGTAATGGAATCAATCAAGCACTATGGTTTGGGCATAACCAGGGCAGTATTCCTGCGTGGCAGAACGCCTCACAGTTACATTCCCGTATTCAATATCAGTCTATTTTTGTCCGCCAACGAAATTGATGTCAACCAAGCCATTACAGCAGGCTATCCGGCTGGGCACGTAATGCACTCTAATATTGTTGATGACGTTGAAGACAATGAGTTGCGGATTGCATTCGATTTTGACGGTGTGCTGGCTGATGATGAAGCTGAAACTATCTTCCAGAAAACTTCTGATATCCGTATGTTCCATAAACATGAGACCGATCAGGTGGACGTTGCTCATAATCCAGGCCCTTTGAAGGAATTCCTTGAAAAAATATCGCTCATTCAAAAAATGGAAGAACAGCGGGCAGCTGAAGAACCGTCGTATGTCCAGAAACTTCGGATTTCAATTGTAACGGCTCGCTGTGCTCCGTCCCACGAACGGGTTATCAACACGATGAGAACATGGGGTATCAATGTTGACGAAGCGTTCTTTCTTGGCGGGATAGAGAAGAAAAAGGTCTTGGAACAACTGAGACCGCATATTTTCTTTGACGACCAGAAGCTGCATCTTGAGCCAACCGTAAATATTCTCCCTTCTGTCCATATTCCCTTTGGGATTTCAAACACGCTACCAGATTGATATTCAACGCTAAAAAGGAAAACTGATTATGGCGAAGAAACCATTTACCCTCAGTAAGTCACGCTATATTCGCGGCCTTCAGTGCCATAAATCACTTTGGCTCTATACTCATGACCGCGACCTTCAAGAAGTCTCAAAGTCTGCAACAGCTTCATTCCAACAAGGGGATGAAGTCGGTGCAATTGCACGTAATATCTTTCCAAAGGGTAAATTTATCGCTTTTGACAACATGTCCTTTGAAGAACAGATCAGTGAGACACAAAAGGCATTAAAGAAGGAAAAGGTTATTTATGAGGCGGCTTTCAGTTATGGAGGAGTATTTGTCAAGGCTGACATCCTGCGCAAAGTCGGTGGCAGCTGGGAGTTATATGAGGTTAAAGCCTGCAATAGTAGGAAGGATGTGCATCTGGATGATATTGCCATTCAGCATTATGTAATCACCGGTTCTGGTGTCCCGATCAGCAAAGCGTTTCTTACACATCTCAACAAGGAATATACCCGTGACGGGGAGTTAGATGTACAGGCACTTTTTACCTCGGAGGATGTCACAGATGAGATCAAAGCAAAACAAGAGGCTATAAAAGCAGAAATCGGCCGACAGCAAAAGATGCTCGCAGGAAAAGAACCGATAATTGATATAGGACCGCATTGTACAAATCCATATAATTGTGATTTTGCGGGACACTGCTGGAAGAACGTCCCTGATAACTCCATCTTTGATCTGACAGGTAATGGAGTCAAAAAATGGCCACTCTATAAAGATGGCATTCTTAAAATGGAGGACATCCCGCTTGGTAAGCTTAAAGGGTTACAACTCCAACAAGTTAAAACATATCTTGGCAAAAAAACTGTAGTAGACCCCACAGGGCTGAAAACTTTCCTCAAGGAGCTCTGGTATCCGCTTTATTATCTGGATTTTGAAACTTTCCTGGCCGCAGTACCACCCTATGACGGACTTAAGCCCTATCAGCAAATTCCGTTTCAATATTCTCTGCATAGCCAGAAGCGCGCGGGTGGCAAGCTGACTCACAAGGAATTCCTTGCCAATCCAAATTGCGATCCACGGGAAGAACTACTGGATAGTTTACTTGATGAGATACCCAGCAATGCCTGTGTACTTGTTTATTTCCAACCATTTGAACTGGGGAGATTGAAAGAATTAGCACAGCAGTTTCCCAAAAAAGCGAAACAAATCAATGCCATTATCAGCAATGTGCGTGACTTGCTGGTGCCATTCAAGGGACGGGCGCTCTATTCCTGGAAGCAGCAGGGATCGCATTCAATCAAGAATGTGCTTCCGGCTTTTGTGAAAAACATGAGTTATGAAGGCTTGGAAATCGGGGATGGCGGCGAAGCAATCGAGGCATACCAAAAGATGTGTGCAGTAGCTGACGATCCAAAAGCGTTGGGAAAGATTCGTCAGGATCTCCTTGAATACTGCGGTCAGGATACTTTGGCAATGGTGAGGTTGTTGGAGGTTGTAGAAGCCAAATCAAAGTTAAAGTAGGCTTAGGGGGATAGGCAATGAATGAGCATATTTTTTTAAATAATTAATTCTTCAATGCCTTGCATTGGAAGTTATATCGGTTAACGTTATGTAACTATATGTTTAATTTACATTTTCGGGAGCCATTCATCATGAAGCTGAATAATTTAGAGCAACTGAATGAAATTGCAAAGCAATTCAATAAAAGCGTCCACGAATATCTTGAACATGTCAAACCAAAGTATAACCGAGAGAAAAAGTGTTTTGATTTTAATGAACGTGAAATTCAAGCATTTTTCTGGAATAAATTATTTAAAATTGCCGATGGTGAATATCGAATTAAAATAGAGGAGAGATATTCTAAAGAAATTAAACAACGATTTGATTTAATGATTGAATATGATGAACATAACAAAAACAATTTATTTATTGAAATTGAATGGTCTGCAAAGCAAACGGATGGGTTTGGTACCCATACATTTGGAGATCTCGAAAAACTTTCTCGATGTACTCCAAGTGAAAATTACGGGATGTTCCTTGCAGTGAATATTTCAGATAAATATACCGAAAGTAACAACATCAAAGAATTTTACTGTAGTCCATATGAACTTCCATTGAGAAAACAATCTGCGTTAAGAAAAGTATGGGTTAATTCAGAATACAGCCCTTTGATTCAAAGTCATTCAAAATTTTGGCTCTCAGAATATCCTCACGAGAAAGGTAAAGATAACAAGACAAAGTACTACGTCCTTGTATTCGCTTGCTTTGGTAAAAAAAATAAGATTGGTAATTGGGAGAAGATGCTTTAATTAATTGTGTTTATCCGCAACTCAATCTGACTGGAATGGGTTTGAGATCGTCATGACAGTGTAACAACATCATCACCATGCAGCCGTTCAATGTGCCGTTGAACGACAAAAAAGGAGGAATACTCAAATGCCATATTTGTTCTGTAATGTTGGGTGGATGGAGTTTTATCAAGGGTTGAACGCTGGAGATGTCATTGTTGGCGGAGGTGCCTTTGTTAGAGAAGAAGGGCGAGGCCATGAGATTTGCAACTTTAGCGCAAACAATGGGCGACTTTACGGGTACGTTCAACCTACCGGAGAACAAATTAAAATAGAGCGGATTGGCGCGCAAATTGATGACAATTCTGTCACTGGCATTACTGTGATTTGGACAGCTACCAGACCAACCGGTGGAACGGTTGTGGTTGGTTGGTATAAAAACGCTACTGTATTTCGTAAGTATAAAAATTTTAGAGAAGTCCCCCCAATACAGGCACGCAATGGTATTGATGGTTACAGAATTAGGGCTATGGCGGAGAAAGCGACCCTTCTACCAGTGGACGCGCGAGTATTTGAGATTCCTCGTCAAGTTAAAGGCGGTATGGGTAAAAGCAATATTTGGTATGCGGATACCCCAGAAGGCGCATTACTTGTTAGCTGTTTATCTGCATTTATAGACGGTGACCGTCCTACACAACCAAGTACTTCAGTGCATAAAGGAAAACAGGATCAAGAAAGAAAAGTAAAAATTGAAAAAGCTGCAATCCGCGCATGTTGCAAACACTATGAAGCGTTAGGATATAACGTGGAAAGTGTTGAAAAAGATAATTTAGGTTGGGATCTTGAGGCAACGTCTGGAAGAACTAAGCTACTGATTGAAGTAAAAGGTTTGTCTGGTTCTTCCTTTTCTGTGGAACTTACGCCTAACGAATATAAAGTTTTTATGCAACAGAAAGATGACTATCGCCTTGCGGTAGTCACAAATGCATTGGAAACTCCTACGCTATCTATATGTCGCTATAGCAAAGAGCAAGATTCTTGGGTCATGGAAGGGTCTATAAAAGGTAAAATCGACATACAAATCAAACAGAGTGCATCGATAAAATGCATCTAAAAAGCTGTAATGTTTCAGCGTGATATAAGATGAATATCCAACAAACGGCAGCACCGGTCAGCGGGAAAAAGCCCCCGCCGAGCCGGTGTGCCTTTCCACGTTGAACGGCTGCTACAGCTAATACTTCCAAATATCCCTCACCGGGACGATCCAAGCAAATTTTTGGGTTATCACACCCCAAACCCAATACTCTTTGGTGTAGCACCTTTTGCAGTACACTCTTTTTTCAATATTTCATACAACCTTTCGGCTGAAGCAAGTTCATCCCATAACTCAAACTGTCGTGCCGCCACGGCAAAATCGCCAGGTGTCAGCTGATTCAATATATGAAGTTGTTGCTCCCATACCGCACTATCAGCGGTTTCACCGCCAAGGCGCATCAGTTCCTGGCGAAACATCGCAATCCGCTGATCGGGGAGAAGTGGGTCAAAGCGCACTTTGAAGGCAAAACGCCGTAACGACGCCCGATCAAGTTTATTCATCAAATTGGTCGTGCAGATAAAAATACCTTCGAATACTTCCATCTGTGTCAGCAACTCGTTCACCTGGGTGACTTCCCAACTGCGTTCAGCATCCCGGCGATCAGCAAGAAAACTGTCCGCTTCATCCAGCACTAACACCGCATCTTGCTGGCGTGCTTCAGAAAAAATGTCGGCAATGTTCTTTTCAGAGCCCCCAACCCATTTGCTCAATATGTCTGACGCCCGTTTGAGAATCAGCGGTTTACCGATCTGGTCCGCCATGTATCTGGCAAGCTCACTTTTACCCGTACCGGCGGCACCGTAGAAGCAGAATGTACCGCGAGGTTTCCGCGAGATCCCTTCAACCAGAGAGGTAATAGGCAGATCCGTATTCAGATATTCCAGGCAATAGCTTGTGCGGAGGATATTCCGACTTGGCGTACGCCGCTGGCCAAGCAGTGTGATGCTACGATCAAGAGAT
>JAQTXD010000150.1 GCA_028688955.1 Desulfuromonadaceae bacterium | reverse complement strand
GTGGTTGATCCGCATGATTCACGCCGTCGGTTACAATATGATGGTGCTGGTGCTGCTGTTGAATATGATCTCGGTACTCTTCATGGGGAGCTATAAAAAACCGCGTGAGATGAACTGGGTGACCGGATTTATTCTGCTGAGCATGATTCAGGGGATCTCCCTTACCGGTTACCTGCTCCCCTGGAGCCAGCTCTCATTCTGGGCCACCACCGTTGCCACCAACAGCGCCAACGCCATTCCGGTAGTGGGGCCGTATCTTGTCGAGTTCATGCGTGGCAGTGCGCTGGTGGGGCCTCCAACCCTGGGGCGATTCTTTGCTCTGCATGTCGCCGTTATTCCGGCCGGTATCGCGGGCCTGATCGGTGCACACCTCTTCTTTCTCAAGCGTACCGGAGTGTCGACCCCTCCATTCGGGCAAAAGGATACCTCCAACCAGTGGCAGGGGCGAAGTTACATCCATGAGACCCATCCGGGCGGCATCCCCTTCTTCCCCAATTTTGCGCTTGAAGACATGCGCTCAATCGCGATCTACATGGCCATTTTCCTGGCGGTGGTATTCTTCAACCCGTACCTGTTTTTCCCCACTGATGCCTTTATTCCGGCTAACGCATTCATTACGCCGGCCCATATCAAGCCGGAGTGGTACTTCCTGGCCAACTATCAGACCCTGAAGATTTTCCCGAATGAGCTGATCGGGCTCTCACTGCAGGCTGCCGCCATGACCTTCCTGGCGCTGCTGCCGTTCATCGATCGCGGCCCGGAGCGCCATCCTCTCAAGCGCCCGCTGTTTATGGCCTGCTCCATCGGCGGTATTCTCCTCTGGATCGGACTGAGCATCTGGGGGCATTTATCATGAGATATCAGGAAACTATTATGACTTTTTGCGTCCAACTATGTGCCGTACTCCTGTTTGCCTCCGTGTCGTTCCTCCTGCCGGCAGGCGCCGCCGCTGAAGAGTCGACAGAACCGGTCTGTATCCAGTGCCACTCAAAAATGCCGGAGAAATACAGTCTGCCGGTTAAACTCTGGAAGGGGAGCATCCATGCCGAGAACGGCATCGCCTGCAACGCCTGTCATGGCGGTGATCCGAAGGATGCCGCCAACGCCATGAATCCGGCACGCGGCTTTCTGGGAGCGCCGAAGGAACCGGCAATTCCGGCGTTCTGCGGTCGCTGCCATGTCGGCGTGATGAAAGATTATCTGGCCAGTGCCCATGGCCGCAAGCTGGGGGCAGGTGGGCCGACGTGCGTTACCTGCCACAGCAACCATCAGGTGCTGAAGGCTTCGCTGGACTTAATCAACGAAAAAAGCTGCAGCCGGTGTCACACCTATGAGCGCGCAAAAACCATCCGCGCCGCCATGCAGCAGACCGAATCAATGGTCGTCGCAATCGATGGCCGTATCAGCACCTATAAGAAAACCGGCACCGATACTGATAAAATGGAAAAGGGGCTTTTTGCCGTACGTAACCGTTTTCACACCCTGTTCCATAACGTCAATGTCGAATTGGTAAAAAAAGAGTCGGCGCAGATACAGGCAGACCTGAAGAAGATTCAGGATGAACTTGACAGACTTGATGACACACACCGGAAGCGGAAGATTGGCGGAGCGGTTGCTGTCGCGTTCCTGCTGCTGCTTGCTCTGGTACTGCATGGTTTTAAAAATACATTTGACTAGATGTGTCCCGACTGCCGCTGTGGTCCGTGTGTCCCGGCGGCAGTCGAAGTAATGCTGGCAGTTGACATTTTCTGGCGGGTTGCATAGATTAGCCGCATGTCGACTACGGAATAGACCATGAAATTTGCGCGCGCCTACAACTGTCTTATTACCTTCGTCCTTATCGTTGCCTATCTGGCGGTTCCGGCAACGGGACTTGCCCGGGCAGCAACCCTCGACTCAGCTTCAGTTGTCGTGCTGGGTTCCGGTGATGCTACCACCTCTGCACCGTGCGATACCTGTCCCTGTTCCGATGAACAGGGGGATACCTGCTGTGACACGACCTTTTGCTCCTGCGCGTATCACGCTCCGCTCAACTGCCACCTCCACCTCACGTATGCACCGATTGTAGCAACGCAGCATTTCCAGGAACCATCCTGGTCACTGCCCCAAGTGTACAGCTCCATCTTCGTCCCGCCGCAAAACTTCGTCTGATCCGCACGACGTAATTTCACATTCTGCCGCATATCTGCTGCTTTCTCCTGCTGCGTGACTCCACAAGGGTCTCAGAAGGGTCGGCGGTATTCATTTAAAGGAGAACGAACACGTGGCAACACCAAAAAACGACTTTCTGCATTCGCTCTGGGATTTTTTCTGCTCACTGAAGCTGACCATGTTTCTGCTGATCTCTCTGGCCGTTATCTCGATAATCGGGACGGTCATTCCACAGGGAATCCCTCCGGAAGAGTATCTTGCCCAGATCAGCCCCGCCAAGATCAAGCTCTACAAGGCTCTGGGATTTTTTGATATGTACCATTCCTGGTGGTTCATTCTGCTGCTCTACCTGTTGACCGTCAACCTGGTCGCCTGTTCTTTCAAACGGCTGCCACACATCTGGAAAATAATCACTCATCCGGTTCTGATCATGAGCGATGGTCTGGAACAGTCTCTGGCCAATGTGTCCATCATCAAAATGACTGACAATCCGGAAACGGTCAAAGATCGCGTTGTTGCCTTCCTGAGTGCGGAATTTGCAGAACCGGCCACTACCGAGGTCGACGGCACCTGGCACCTCTTTGCCCAGAAAACCCCGTGGTGTCGCCTGTCAGTCTATTTTGTCCATCTGAGTATTATCATCATCTTCATCGGTTCTATGATCGGCTCGCTCTTTGGCTTCAAGGGGTTCGTGAATATTCTTGAAGGGGAGAGCGTCAACAAAGTCATGACCCGTTCGGAAAAGGAGAAGGACCTCGGTTTCTCCGTTCGCCTTGAGCAGTTCAGCATGGCCAAATATGCCAGTGGAGCCCCGAAAGAATTCAAGAGTATCCTGACTGTTCTGGAAAACGGCAAGCCGGTGCCCGACTATACGAATGTCCGTGTCATCGTCAATGATCCTCTGACGTACAAGGGGATAACCTTTTACCAGTCCAGCTACGGAAATGCCGGTAATTACTACTTTACCGTTACGGACATGAACGGAAAAAATCCGGTCAACCTGGTTGTTGCGGGGCAGTCGTCCGTGAATCTGCCCGACGGCAGCAGTCTGCATGTGCTTGAGGCTACCAAGGATGTTTCCCAGTTTGCCAGGGGTTTGTCCGGTCCGGCGGCCCAGGTGGAACTGCATACGGCAAACGGAAAATCTGAACGGTTTGTCGTCTATGCGAATCATCCGGAACTGAGCGTTCAGCACGCCCGTGAACATGGCGGTGGGCCGGTCATTAACTATGCGGGCGCTGAAGAGAAGATGTACACCGGTCTCCAGGTGGCCCGGGATCCGGGTGTTGAGATCGTCTGGCTCGGATGCTTTTTGATGGTGATCGGCATTTATATCGCCTTTTTCATGTCACACCGCCGTATCTGGGTGCGTATCCAGAATGGAGCGGTCACCATTGGCGGCAATGCAAGCAAAAATCCGGGTGCCTTTCAGCAAACCTTCGAAGGGCTTGCCGAGCGACTTAAAACCGATCTTACCAAGGAGCGCCAGCCATGACGAGTTCACTGCTTTTTAACATAACCACTTTTGCCTACCTCATCTCCATGCTGCTGTTTTTTGCGTTCCTTGCCAGTCGTGCCAAGGCGCTCGGCACTGCCGCCATGGCGGTTGCCTACGGCGGTCTGCTGGCCCAGAGTGTCGCCATTGCCCTGCGCTGGAAAGAATCCTATGACATGGGAGTGGGGCATGCCCCATTCTCCAACCTGTACGAGTCAGTCGTTTTCTTTTCCTGGACGATCGTGCTGATCTATGCCCTGCTCGATATCAAGTACAAATATCGGGTAATCGGTGCCTTTGTCATGCCGTTTGCCCTGCTCGGCATGTCGTGGGCACAGCTTGGCATGAGCAACTCCATTGAACCGCTCGTGCCGGCGCTGCAGAGCAATTGGCTGCTGTACCACGTTGTCACCTGCTTTCTCGGCTACGCTGCCTTCGCGGTGGCGTGCGGCATCTCCATCATGTATCTGCTCAAGGCGGGCAACGAAGAGTCTGCAGACGGCACTGCCGGTAGCAGTCTGCTGGCCATGTTTCCACCGATGAAGGTCCTTGATGATCTTAATTACCGTTCGATCATGGTCGGTTTCCCCCTGCTTACCCTCGGTATCATTACCGGGGCGGCCTGGGCCAACTATGCCTGGGGAACGTACTGGAGCTGGGATCCGAAGGAGACCTGGTCGCTGATCGTCTGGTTCGTGTATGCCGCATTCCTGCATGCCCGCATTACCAAAGGCTGGGTCGGTAAACGTGCGGCATGGCTCTCCATCATCGGTTTTGCCGCCACCATTTTCTGCTACCTCGGGGTGAACCTGTTCCTCTCGGGGCTGCACAGTTATGGTGGCGGTAGATAAGATGGCGTTTGACATGTATGTGTCGCTTCATTTACTGTGGCTGCTCAATGAAGGGGAGTAGCTATCAGCCGGAGACATGGCTG
>JAQTXD010000149.1 GCA_028688955.1 Desulfuromonadaceae bacterium | reverse complement strand
GTCTGCGAAGAAGCGGAACTGGGACCAGTTGATAAAAGCTATCTGTAGGGGCGACAGTTCCTCAACCCGTTTTCCATCAAGCGATGACCTGTGAGAACAAGCCTCTATTACCTGCTGCTGGAAGTGTTTTGGAAAGCGTAATTGCCGTTTCTTGTGTTTCCAAGTCCAAAAGCCTCGAATATCCCAGGTGGTTCAGGCGGCAATGGGTGAATACGCCGAATGAGTTTGTACTTTGCTCTACCCGCATGAGATGCTGATGCAAACAACAATAGAATTAAAATAAACCCAATTTTCATATAAGCTTGATTTCTCACTGCCATAGTAGAAAAACCCTATTATAATTAGAAACCACAACGTTACTTTGGATAATCAAATAACGAAGTCCTTATCTTTTGGGTCTTTTGGTCTTAACCGAGAGAGTCTCTCCTCTTGTTGTTTCTCTTTGTAGCTCATCGAATTACATTTCTGGGGTAGTCCGAGTGCATAATAAAGTAACATTCCAAGTAACGGTAAAAACAACACTAAGAGCATCCAGACGGTTTTATTTGATGGTGATACAAACTCGCTTCTAACAATATCAATAATGGTTGCGACCCAAACGATGAACAGAATAAATCCAATTAAGAGCCATTTTGCCATAAATCTTGCCATCGACTGTAAGGCATTATCCATATTCTTAGTGTTTGCTGCCTGCGTCCTTGCATACTGTTGTCGCATTACCTCAGTTGATCGTCTTTGCTGCTGTTCTAAATTAGCTTGGTAAACTTGAACCTGATTTATCTGGTTAACAACAGCTGGAATATTTAACTTTGAAATTCCAGTCGTCTGTGGAGTTGTGTTCTTAATCTGCTCACTCGTCTCGGCATATACTTTCTCACGGTATTTTTCTGGTACTGAAGAAGCGTTATCCGTGAGGTGAACTCCATTTGCATCTTCCCACTTATAAACTTCTGCAGAGGAAACAGATACGAGACAGGCTAAGGTGTAAAGAATGACGGCTATTTGAAGCATCGGTTATTCCTTGAGAATGAAAGTGCTGACATCCATAGCATGAAAACAACATAATTTTAATCATTTTAATGTGATTCAAAAAAGAATCTTTGAAGTTGAAGATATGATTATCTGCTGAAGGGTTTGTGTGGGTAACGCTGATGATTAGTTCTTCAGTCCAATATGAGTCTATATCCTACCTTGTCTCATTCCTGTGATGCTCTCAACTCGTTCAGTTTAGCTCCACACTTATCTTAATGAAAATTAAAATTTATGGCTAAATGGGTCAAAGTCTGCTATGTAAAGCAGCCTCAAATGGAATAGTTAATGCGCGCTGACTGGAATGAAATCAGGTGATTAAACGGGACTGAACATGGTCTCAGAAGGGACTTGCCATGGCAAAAAAGAATTCTGGTGGCGGCGTAATTGCCATAGTCGGATTGTTTGTTTTAGTTATGGTTGTGAAGTATTGGTATCTACTTGTTGTTGTCGCTGCTATCGCCTCAATAATCTGGGGAATAAAAAAAGTAGCAAAAAAATGGTCCTCATCAGAAACACAATATACCAATAAGCAAACCTCCACGGGACAGGATCGTATTGAAATTGCAAATTCTGGATCAATCTCTTGCCAATCCAGTTCCTCAGCAAGCATGCCCACACTGCAATATGCAAGATGTTCATTTTGTAACACAGATGGCTTACACAGCGTTTTGCAAATTACTGAAAAAACGATAGATTGTAATTGTTCTAACTGTGGGAAAAGCTTCTTTATATCCAAATCTGACAGACGTGATTCACAATCCCAGCCAAATCGAAGCGACTCAACAATATTCGGGGGAGGCGTTCAACAACCAAAATCTGTTCCCCCAGACTCCGTTTGGGTGTCTTGCGGAAAGACCATTCAGCACGCAGGCTATACGATACCTTGCGGACTCATCTATTTTGGCAGTGGCTTGAAGTCTATTCAACTTTGGAGCGTAGAACCTTCTTTGATTGACTCCAATCTTCCAGTTGACAAAACACATCCTGACCATAGTGGTAGCAATATGGGATATTGGCCGAATTATTCTCAGATCCACCCAACATCCCGAGCTGCTTATCTGGATTGGCTCTCAACCGGTAGAAAAGATCCAAAGGCCAATATTGGCTATGTTTTTATCTACTTTTACGGTTTGGAGAGACGGGCCTTGGGTGATGTCGAGGAATCCACATCAGCTCGAAACGACGTTCCTGTAATTATCGCGGAAGTTAAGAGACTTTTGTCCATCTATGGCGAAAATAGCTCCTTCAATGGATACGCCGGTAAGTTTCTCGATGCTTTACAGGTTTCTCAAACGACCACACAGCTCTATCGCTCTTCCCCGCAGATAGACTCTTGTTCTTGGGAAATTCCGTTGATTCTCAAGATGGCGCTCGGTCAGATGGCCATGGACGGCGTTCCACTGTCCGCTGAATGGGCGCTGGCTTGGGCAGAAAATGATCCGTCAATGCCTCGAAGGATGCCCGTTCAACGTTGCCCTCAAGAATTTCGTGAACTGTTCAAGTTGCGCTACAGCGAAAAATTTAGTGAAGGGCTGAAGCTAAAACCGAACAAAGCTCGCATCCGGGCAACGTATTACCCTGCAAGCTCTTCTTTTGGCGGGCAAGTAGAAATATCGATACCGGATCTCCCTGACATAACGCAGATTACCGGACCATCTTCAAAAATCATCGACATTATAAGCGGATGCACCGATGAACTCGAAGGGTACAGTCGCTATCTTGGACGGAACCCTGACGGCAGGAACTCGGTTGAGGCCACATCATATCTACCACAACCACTTTTGAAGGAACATGCAGGGAAAGAGTTTCAGGAACTGACCAGCTGGTTGAATAGTCAGGTCAAATCGGAGATTCCAGTGTCGGCCTCCTTCTCTTCGGTCTTGCAGCTTGTGCCATCACTCAACCGGGACGGTTTCGGCAAGAAAGAGGCGACGGCCATTGCCAACCTACTTGGTAAGATGAACATTGGCATCGAGCCGGACCCGCGCTTTGGGAGTTTAGTCCCTAAACCGGAGCAAGACGTAGTTCTTTTCAAAATCAGCGATAATGCTCCGAATTCGCCTTCTGCTGAGTATTCCGCTGCGACTGTGGTATTGCACTTGGCTTCTGCCGTTGCTGGCGTTGACGGGTCTGTTGATTCTGTTGAGGAACGACATTTGGAAGAGCATCTTGAGGTGTGGATGCATCTCGCAACGGATGAGAAAACGAGGCTGAGGGCACACACTCAATGGTTACTTTCTTCCTTTCCAGGCATGAATGGCGTCAAGAAAAGGATAGAGCTGCTCAAGCAAGGCCAGAGAGAGTCACTGGGGAGGTTTCTGGTCGGGGTCGCGCAAGCCGACGGCTACATTGACCCGACAGAGATTAAAATGCTCACTAAGATTTACGAAATGCTCGGTTTGGATACTCAGAGTCTTTACAGTCATGCCCATGCTGCCGCCGTTGAACCCGTTACCGTCCAGACGGGCGACTTCATGAAACCACTGGGGTATGCCATACCATCGTCTCCGACAAAACCGACCGAGGGTATTTCACTCGATATGAGTAGCATCGCAGCAAAGCTTGCGGAAACGGTCGCCGTATCTGCAATCCTCAACAATATTTTTACTGAAGAGGAACCAGCGCAGCCAACTGCACCGGTTTCTGAGCCGACCGCCTCAGATGTTTCAATTGCCGGACTCGACCCTGAATCGTCCGCATTTATGCAGGTGCTTGCTTCCAAGCTTATTTGGGCAAGAGAAGAATTGGAAAAGCTTGCAGCAGACCATAATCTATTGTTGGACGGCACACTCGACAGTATCAACGATGCTTCGTTTGACCACTTTGGCGGACCGTTTTTCGAAGGTGACGACCCCATTGAAATCAATTTTGAATTTGCCAAGGAGATAGCCGCATGACAACAGCAATCCGCCCCAAAGACAGGGATGCCGTTATTCAATCACTACGCGCCGGAGTCGTGCCCCGTACCGGCCAACACCTCATCCAGGTAGGCCGAGTAAACGAAATAGCCGCGCTCATCAAAGATATTGAACGGATAGCAGACAACGGCTCCGGTATTCGCTTCGTCATAGGTGAATACGGTTCCGGCAAGACCTTCTTTCTGAATCTCGTCAGGGCGATTGCCCTTGAGAAGAGGCTGGTCACCGCCCATGCGGACTTGACCCCTGATAGGCGGCTTCACGCCACAGGCGGACAGGCACGGTCGCTCTATGCAGAGATGATGCGTAATATCTCAACCCGCTCCAAACCGGACGGCGGAGCAATGCAGTCTATCGTGGAACGGTTCGTCACGGAAGCGCTCAAGGAATCGAAAACTTCCGGTAAAAACCCGGAAACCGTTATTCACGAAAAACTGGAGTTCCTTTCGGAAATGGTCGGTGGCTATGATTTCGCCCATGTTATTGCCGCCTACTGGAAGGGGCATGATACGGGAAATGAGCAGTTAAAGGCGGATGCGATCCGCTGGCTACGCGCCGAATTCACGACTAAAACCGATGCCCGCAACGCCCTCGGGGTGAGAACCATTATTGACGACGGCACCTTCTATGATCACCTCAA
>JAQTXD010000148.1 GCA_028688955.1 Desulfuromonadaceae bacterium | reverse complement strand
CCAGGCAAGGAACTGTTTGTGGGCAACTGCGGCGACAACTGCCGCTGCAGATTTCAGCTCTGCTATCGGGGTGAGCGGGACCCCATATTCATGAACGGCTTCTTCCGCTTCTGCCATCGGGTCGCATACCTGCACATTAATGCCGTAGTCCCGAAGTTCGTTGATGATATCGATGACCTTGGAATTCCGCAAATCCGGACAGTCTTCTTTGAAGGTAAGTCCCAGAACCGTTACCGTGCTCCCGAGAATATTATGTCCGGCGTGAATCATCTCCTTGATAGCCCGTTGAGCGACAAACTTGCCCATGCCGTCATTGATGCGGCGGCCTGCCAGAATAACCTGAGGGATATACCCAATCTTCTCCGCTTTGTGGGTAAGATAGTACGGGTCGACGCCGATGCAGTGTCCGCCAACCAGACCCGGTTTGAATTTGAGAAAATTCCATTTGGTGCCGGCGGCTTCCAGAACATCGTTGGTATCAATGCCCATACGGTCGAAAATCAGGGCCAGTTCGTTCATCAGGGCGATATTCAGGTCACGCTGCGTATTCTCAATAACCTTGGCCGCCTCGGCAACCTTGATAGATGCAGCACGGTGAACACCGGCGGTCACAACCGATTCATAGACGCTGGCAACAATTTCCAGTGTCGCCGCATCCTGCCCGGACACAACTTTTTTGATCTTGGTGAAGGTATGTTCCTTGTCCCCCGGATTAATTCTCTCCGGACTGTAGCCTACCGTAAAATCACGTCCGCAGACCAGTCCCGATGTCCGCTCCAGCACGGGGACGCATTCATCCTCCGTAACACCAGGGTATACGGTTGACTCATACACAACAATATCGCCCTTTTTCAATGCCTTGCCGACTGTCTCGGAGGCCCGGTACATAAGGGTAAGGTCAGGTTGGTGGGCTTCGTCCACCGGTGTCGGTACCGCGACTATATGGAAGTCAGCCTGGGCAAGTTCCACCAGCTTTTCGGTAAAAAGAATGTCTGCTGCCTGCAGGTCTTCCGTCGTGACCTCGCCGGTCCGGTCATAGCCGCTCTGCAGCTCTTTAATTCGCAACTGGTTAATATCGAAGCCGACCGTCCGGCGAACTTTGCCGAAGGCAACTGCCACCGGTAAACCGACATAACCGAGTCCGATAACGGAAATAATTCTCTCAGTATTCATGTTTAACTCCTTGCACATAAATAATCTTAGCGTGGTAAAAATTCATTGATGGTTGGTTCAAAATCACGGATGAACTGTTCACCCCGTGCGGTCGCTTCGTCGAGATCGGAGTCAACCGTTACTGAAATGCGGATGAATGATGCATCGCGGCGCCGGTAGAGCGCCGAATTAATAATTTCAGCCATTTTTAGCGCATAGTCGTCTGAAAGGGAGCGATCGCGCACCTGATACCAGTAGAGAAAGAGTTCCTTACTCTCTCCTTTCTGGTATACGGCCCTCACAAGATTGAGGGTGCCGCCGGGAATTGCAAGCGTTCCCCGTTTCGCTGATACTTCGTACCAGCCGCTGCCCGGCAGGCAGTGCTTTGGCGAATGGATGCCGCCACTGTTCTTGCCGCCGCTATGATAGCCGATATAGAGGTTCACGGATTTACCACCTGCCCCTTTGTATTGGCGAAACAAGTACTCTGTCGGACGCAGCACATTCAAGACCTCTGCGCTGAACTCCGTGCGATTGAGCATCTGCCATGACTGCACTTTTTCCGGAAACTCGCTGAAAGGGCGGGTAGTCGGGATGTTTATATCCCGGTGAAAGGTAATGACCAGTCCGGCTGCGGCAAATAATACGTAGACGATTATAAAGCGCATCATGCTATTCATTGTTTGGCACCTCCGACACGCCGCAGCAGTTCACCAAATGCTACCAGCATCGCCATGGCCAATACAAAGACCGCCATTCCGGCAAATTCATGAAAAAAACCTTCTGCCGCTTTGGCTCCCCACCACTGGGCCAGAACTCCGGTCACGATTACCCGCAATGAATTTGTTGCTACCGCAATTGGTATTGCAGAGAATATGATAATCCAGCGGCGAACCGAGGTGGTTTTCATCAGGAAGGAGTATGCGGCAGCAATTGCCAGCAATGAGATAAGCGACCGGATGCCGCTGCAGGCATCAGCAACCTCTAGTGTGGTTGTCGGAAACATGATTATGTTGCCTTCCCGCATTACAACGACTCCGACCAGCTTTAGAAACGCGACAGATACCTTGGTAACAAACAGTTTCAGCGGAAACGCAAGCATGTCGTAGACTATATACGGTATAGGCACCATGAAAATCAGATAGCCGAGCGGCAGTGCCATCCCTTTTAAAACTTCCCGACCAAACCAGAACAGCGTCATACCGATCAGGAGCACGACGAGTGATGAGCGCATGGTAAAATATTCAGTGCCAAGCCAGGATACCAGCAGCTGCATTACTCCCCACAGAATTACCACCAGCCCCATGCCATCCGGTTTGACCAGGCGATCTTTAAGATCCGGCCATCGCTGCCAGAGAAAATAACCGGCAATGATCGGGACGAGAAAACCATGGGAGTAGTTTTCATCAGTGTACCAGTCGTTGACCATTTTGGGGACTATTCCGTAATACATCCAGGCAAGCAGAGGCAGCACGAGAAGCAGTTGCAGGCGGTACTGTTTTAATGATTCACTGAATGTCATGGTGTGCATTCCTTTTTTGAAGGTACCAACCGGATTATTGTGACGATCTGACATGAGGCAAAAAACGCTTCTACAACCGCTAAAACTGAATGACACGCCTGCACTGCAGTAACGAGCAACAATATAGATTTTTATTAACGGTTACAACTATTTTCCGCTCATAAATCATATATTCATTGATTGTATGCACTGAAGCCATACATCGTAAACCGTTACATGTAATGCATAGAATGCTAAAATTATTACGGTTTTAAGCTCACTGTCTCAAGCACCGGGAATAAACTGATTATGTTGGACGATTTGTATTAACAGTATCTTAATCCGGAACCGCTGCTGATGAAACTGTACCGTAATTTAATTTACTATCAACAGGGTAATTGGTCTAACCGGTTCCATTTTGTTGCATTTGTACTGTTCCTGTATTATTTTCGCATTCACGTAATTCCTTCCGCTCAGGGTAAAGAATGCACATGCTCCACGAATTAATTAAACCGACCCTTGTCCAAAAGCTGATCATCAGCTATGCGATCATAATATTCTGTCTTGTGACAGCGCTCCTCTACTCTATTACCGGATTAAGCAGCGTTTCGAGGACCGCCAGTGAAATTGGCAATGTTGATCTTCCTGCCGCAGAGGCCGTAGATGCCTTGCGCGATTCACTGCGGGAACAGCAGCGTGCCATCGGGAGGTTTTCGATCATTTCCGGTCAGGAGTATAAACAACTCTACTCTTCTCAAGATATTTCATTTCGAAACTCTCTGCGCATACTACAACAGGCTAAGCTGAGCGCTCTTCCGACATTGCAGCATGATTACGACAATTATGACCAAACGGCCCGGATGATTTTTGCGGGGCTCTCTGTTCCTGATGCCAGAATGAAGTCGGCACTCAATCTTGTGGAAGGTGGAATTGAAACCCTTCAGCGTCAACAGAGTCATCACCTTGATTCAAAACTAGCCGCGGCCCGCGAAAAGGAATCTAAAACTATTTTCCGGGCCATCATTTTGGCTTTCAGCGGGGTTATTATCACAGTTTTGGTCGCCGCACTTCTCGTATATTCACTGTCACGATCCATCGCAAAACTGAAGCGGGCGACTCAGCGCATCGCAGCCGGTGACTTCGACCACAACCCCAATATAGCCCAGGGAGACGAGGTCGGTGATCTTGCAAATGATTTTCTTGTTATGGCGTCGCGTTTAAAGGAATTGGAACAGATCAGTCTTGACGCCAGCCCGCTTACCCGTCTGCCGGGCAATATTGCGATCGAGCGATTTATCAACAGGCAGATGAAAGAGAAACGATCCTTTGCGATGTGCTATCTGGATCTTGATAATTTTAAATCGTACAACGATCACTACGGGTATATTAAGGCGAGCGAACTGCTGAAAGAGGCGGGGCAGGTCATCCACGAATCGGTCACGGGGCTCGGCAAGCCGGATACGTTTATCGGGCACATTGGTGGGGACGATTTTGTGGTCATTGTTGATGAGGAAGATGCTGATACTGCATGCCAGGTCATCATCCGGGGGATAGATTCATTGATTCTGAAATACTACTCTGAAGAAGACCGTAAAATCGGCTATATTGACGGAGTTGACCGGTACGGGGTTAAACGGAGATTCCCGCTGATATCAATATCTATTGCTGCGCTGATATGCAGACCGGGAGATTACGGGTCTGCAGCCGATATTGCTTCCACCGCTGCAAAAGTCAAGGATCAGGTAAAGGGCTCGGCAGGAAGTAACTATATCATTGTTGATAAGGAGGCCACGTATGAGGCGTAAGCTCCTGTTCATGATGTGTTCCGGCCTGGTGTTCCTGACTCTTGCGGGATGTGGCGGCATGATTGGGTCGTGGTCCCGTCGGGAAAACGCAGATAAACGTCAGAATCTTGCCAGCGGAGTAGAAATGATCCGGGCCGGCCTGGATAAGGAGGCTCGCTACTATCTTGAGCGGGTTGTAGATGATTC
>JAQTXD010000068.1 GCA_028688955.1 Desulfuromonadaceae bacterium | reverse complement strand
AGCCGAGGAAAATCCTCGGCTGTTTTTATTTTTCCGCAGTGTACTTACTGTGTTACCTCTCGTAAGCGGGTCAGTTGTATAGTCTATCGTTAACCAGCAAACTGGCTACAAGTCCTTTGACAGATTTGACACAACGCTTACGCCTATTGTTACGTACGTTCTATATTGATAAAAGATGCTCGACATCTGGAATTTATCTTGTAACAGGTAAGCTTGAGACAAGAAGGCTGATAGTTTTTGGGTTCCTGTTTATTTTAATTTGGATTCTTGTGATTTCTTCAAACTGAGACGGCCCCATCTCTTCCGGATGGGGCCGTCTCAACTAAATTCAGGTTCAAACATTCGAGTGCGCTTTTGCTATGGGCAGCTGGTTTTAATGCTAAGCACTTTGGGGTTGTGCGTAGTATGGCAGACCTTGCATACGTTCTCGCTTCCCGTAAACGAACTGTGGAACGTCAACCCTGCAGGTGGCCAAACCAACCCATAAGCGTTATCAATCTTATGGCACTCCGTACAGGCAGCCTTCGGATTATGGACACCCTGAACATGACAAAAACTACAGGAAGCTGCTCCAGCCCTGATTGAGTGTTTGCTAGCCGCAAAATCGGTAAGTATAGATGGGGTATGACAGGTAACACAGAAATTACCACTTCCGGCAGAAGCATAGTTAAAATCAAAGGTAATCGGACTAACCGAACCACTTACGATTCGGCCGGGATGCCCGCCAGTATCAGCACCAACATGACATCTGGCACAGAGAACACCCTTGGATTTATGACCTGAGGATGACCAGTTTCCAAAGACATTCGAGGTAACACCAACGCTGGCTGCAATGTGGCAATTGTAGCACTGACTGCGAGCGGCAACGGCATAACTGTCGAAGACAGAAACCGCTGTGGTTGAAGTTGATCCTCCCGGCATGAGCGTAAGGGAGAAACTATATGTACCTGGAGATTCGGCGATAAAACTGGCCTGAACAGAGTTGGCATTTAACAGCGTTACTGCCGGACCGGATACTTGTGACCACTGATATGATGAAATACCGGATACGCCTGGAACGCTGCTGGACCCATCCAAAACTACCGTTGAATTCATAAATGCAGTTTGTGGGTTGCCAGCGTTGGCAATCGGAATTTGAGCGGTAAATGTGCCCGAGAGAGCGACAGAAGAGGTAACTGTATACCCAGCTGGAAATGTAACAGTTACCGATTGACCGGCAAGAGGTGTCGCCGGGTTCTGAACGGCTTCAGCTGGGATTCCGGTGATACTGCTGACCGCATATGAGGACGAAGAGGGGGTAAAAGTAAACACCTTGGGTGTTGAAAATACCGTCCCATATGTCAAGCCAGTAACACCAGACGGGCTGCTCACAGTTCCTCCGGTGCCATCCGTCACTGTGGCTCTTAATCCAAATGATTGCAAACTGAACCAAGCATAGACATTCTGCGACGAAGGACCGTTAACCGTGTAAGTTGTCTGTGTAGGACTATATATAGTTGTACCATTATAGTTTACCTGGCTAATAACGTATCCTGTATTCGGACGCACTGTTACCGTAACCGGAATGTTCGATGAATAGTAGGTAGTAACAATGCCATCAGTCACCGTCAGTGGCGTAGCATTGTCCACCTGCACCGACCCGCCCCCACTTCGAGCACCTGCGTTTAAAGACCACATCGCAGCATGCGCCAGAACCGGTAAAAAACATGAAACCAACATTACCATCAAAATCCTTTTAAACATAAATTACCTCCGTAAAATGTGGTCTTCCAGAAGATGGCAGATGCAAATTCGATTAAAGAAGATGGCGGACAGACTATGCAATACAAGATGGTTCTTATTGCTTTTCGTTAACAGTATAGAAAATAACTGAAACTGTAAATATGATTTATGTATTTTAACGTAGTTGAGTACGTCAGATGACGTAACTTAAACACAATATCATGTTGTGTGTATGTGTCAATAATGCTTCTGTAATGATATTTTGTGACCAAATTAATATAAATGGCCCCTCCTCAAATGAGTTGGGGCCATTACAGATTGCAATTGCATGTTACTCGTTTCTACTTTACAGGGACAATCCCGCTAGAAAAAATCACGCTGTCAAAGGTTTTATTCAGACTTTTGCTCTTGAAGTTTGTCATAGTCTGTCCAGGCAGGATTTCGATTTCCTGTCCGACAGTAACATCAGTGGTCGGCACAGCGCCCCAAGTGTTCTTGCCGTCGTTGGCAATAAGGACGTAGGTATAACCACCCGCGTTCATAGTTTCCAGAACTTTACCGGAAATGGGAGCTATCCCGGCCTTACGGAGCTGTTCCTTAGTGGCCTTTCCTGAAAAAGACTTCGGATCGGCGTCCAGAGATGGATGGCCTGTCGGCATTAATGATTTCTCGGATGCTGCCGGTACGACAGTAGTAGGGAGCGCGGCATCAGGTACCGTCACCAGTCCCGGAGAGAATATAATACTTTCGAATTTCCTGTTAAGCGACTTACTCTGAAACAATCCCATCTGCATCCCAGGCTCAAGTTCAATCTCCTGACCAACGCTGACTGTCACACTCGGCACCGCAAACCAAGCACTTTTCCCCTCCTTCTCAAGGAGAATATAGGTATAACCTGCGGCATTCATAGTTTCTGCCACCTTACCGGAAAGGAACATTTTTTCTGGTTCAACAACATTCTTTTCGGTTTTCTGCGGAACGATTTCGATCTTTGCTGCTGACTTTTCTGTCGGTTGAGTCACTGTCGTCGTCCCCGCACAGCCACCGAGTAGTACAGCAACCACACCTAGTTTTAATCCGGTTCCTACAATATTTCCTGCACTTTTCATGTAGCTGCTCCTTGCTGAATTAATGTAAACATGTCGTACCGAAATACTACTTTGGGGGTGCGATCGTAGCACGCACCGGATACCTGAATCTCTTTTGGACAGATCCCTCGATAACCTCTGCATTCCAGAGCATTTCCTGCCCTTTAATGCTGTTCTCACGAACTTTTGATACAATATTTATTTCTGATTGCTTTCCGCTATCGATGTCGCTGATAGTAAATATCACAAATCCGTTTGCGTCACGAGTAAATTTGGGACCAGTTGCACTGATAAAATCAGTCAGTTGAGGAAGCTCAACCTTTATTACCAGATTCCGAGCGGCGATAGTACCAACATTGAGTATAGTTAAATGATAGTTCAGCTTTTCACCAGGAGCTGCTTCAAGTTTGTCTAGTACCGCCTCTACCCGCACCATTGGTGCTGATGCAACGACAAGAGTGTCTTTTTGAAATGTAACATCATTAAATTTTTTCGAGACGACCTTAACAGAAACTTTTGTACTTTGGCCATCGGCCATTCCTGCCGGGATTCTGAAAAGCGCACTACCCTTGAACGTTTCGCCTGGTGCAAGAAGAAGATAGGTAATTTTTTCATCAGGTCGATTCGCCCTCGTCAGAATACCATCAAATTCTTTCGGCATTACAAGCGTCAACGAATATTCTTCGGTGCTCAGGCCCTGGTTGCTAACCTCAAATAATAAACTGCTATCGGTATCAACAGGCACCCTCCCCTGTGTTTCTTGCAATGTTACTGACGCCCTGATACGCGATTTTGCAAGAGTTTCAGCCTCTAAACGCTCTTTTGCGATCAAATCCGCATCTCGTTGACGCTCCTGCTGAACCAATAGATTCGCAACGGCTTCATCCATTTTCACAAGCTGTATATCCACCTGATTATTCGACCCGTCGTGCAGAGCGTTACCAACAACAGGCTCCTTTGGTCCAACAGTCGTTATTATTATTTGATTTGGGTTGACGTTTAATTTCAGTAGGTTCCCTCGTATGCTCCGTGCTCTTTGATCCATGAGTTTTATATTGGTATCTGGTTTTGTTACAACGTCCGTATGTAAGACAATTTGGGCAAACACACCAACCGAACCGCTTAATGCATTAGCTATCTCCTGAAATGCCGTGAAATTACCCGGATTTACAGTTGAGCTGCCTTTGTCAAACTCAATAGGAAGCGTCCTGATTATATCATTATTACTCGGAACCATCGGTGCTTCTGAAACGGACAGAGTTGGGACTGCAACAGCGATTCCAGCACTAGGAGCAGCATTTTGTATGGTTGGTTCCTTTTTTACAGTCACATCTTCCAATACGATTATTTTTTTCTTTTCTGGAGCGGGCAACGCTTTAGGTTGTTTGGGTCGTTCCTTGCCGAAGTAGTAACTTAAACCAAGACTAACTTCATAGTTTTTATTAATAAGCGAATTATCTATGATGCCGAGTTGACGTGCATCAATTCGTAAGGCCAAATAGTTTTGGATGAAATATTTTACACCAATGCCATAATTGAGCAAAAAGTTTGTATTGTTTCCAGCATACTTTTCAATCATCCTCCCACCTGCCCCTATGGCAATAAATGGCATCCACTTTTTGTTTATCGGGAAAGGATAAGTGGCGTCGAAGCGTATAAGATATCCGTTACCTGAGTTAGGATAAATTTTTGGATTGGATGTCGAATTAACTTTGAAGTAGTTAAGTGTCCCTTCCACACCAATACTATCAGCAATTGATTTTTCTATAGTTTCATACCCAATTTTTATGCCATAAGACTCTTGGGTATTTAGATGTTCAGACCGGTCAAATATATGATAGCCACTAGTTGAGGAAACAGATAGACCCCCAGATGGATCGGGCTTAGGCTTCGATTTGATTATTTCAGCTGAAAAAGCGGGTGCTTGAAAGATTGCTGATATAAGCATTATAAGTATGAGTTCAAAAACGTATGTTGCCAAGCACATCTCCAAAGTTCACATATTTTACATTCGTTATAACGTATCACTCTGACAACTTCAACCTAAACGAAAATGCATACCATTTGGCATATTTAGTGCTGTAAATCTTATTACAAACCTAAATTACGTTAAATACCGGAGAACTGTTTGTAGTCTATACTTGCAAGCAGCCGTTGAGACAGACTTTCACCTCTGGGCTGCTAATAAAATGTGTAGAATTTTCAATGTTGTTTATATACTGTTACACCAATGCTGATACAATTAACCGTACGCTCTAAGGAAATTGTTATTTATGGGAAACTCAGTGAAATACCGTATTGGCAAAATTTTAATGGACATTGGTGTTTTGAGTCAGGATGATCTTAACAGTGCCCTTAGGGAACATAAGCTTACGAAGGAATTAATTGGTGAGACTCTTGTAAGAATGGGTATCCTTAAGGCTGAGGACATAGCAATTCCTCTGATGATACAAGAACACTTTGGATCCATGGAAAGTGCTGTCAAATTAGCTGCAGGCAACAGGCAACTACTTGGTCAGCTACTTGTCCAATCCGGGCATATCAGTTCAGAACAACTTGAACATGTTGTCGCGGAGCAGCAGCGCTGTGGAGAAAGAATAGGTGACACACTTCTACGACTTGGTTTCCTGACTCAAAAGCAATTAGACGGGTTACTTGTCTTTCAACGCAATCAGGACGAAGCTCACCACACTCCGCTCAGACTTGGCGAACTTCTCGTATCAACGGGACAAATCGCTCGTAATCAGTTAGAAGAAGCACTTCTTAAGCAAAAGCATTCTGATAAAAACATTGGTGACATACTTGTAGAAGCGGGGTATGTCACCCCAATCTGCATAGAGAATTGTGCCCGATTACAGAATAAACTGGTGAGGGCCGTTCTGGCTGCAATCTTAGCTCTTGGCGTGGGGGCGGAAGGTTACGCCGGGGATATGTGTACATTTTCAACGCAGTTACAAGATTCCAACCTGAGAGCTCAATATATTGCAAAAGTCGCGGCGGAAACCGGAAATATGGTTGCGTATAATACCTATTCCGATAACGCAGTTGCATCTGACGCTGAAGGCGACAACTCAGCATCTTCCTTTTTTTTCGGGAACTCAGACACAACGGCGAAGGTTAAAGGAGATTCGTCGACCCTTGATTCTTTCAGCAAAGACTGTTTAGGTTGCCACGATGGAGTGCAGGCCGGTGATCGCAAAATAAATTACAAAAACACTCCCGGCCAGAAATCCCATTGGAGTCAAGGATCTTCTGAGCATCCCGTCGGCATGGACTACGCTTCATATGCAGCAATGGATCCCAAAAGCTATAAACCAGTGGCCACCTTTGGTTCAAAGATGATGTTTGTCAATGGCAGGGTCGGCTGCACAACATGTCATGATCCGCTTAATCCTGAAAAGAGCCATCTTGCAAAGAGTGATTACCGAAGTGCACTTTGCTTGACATGCCACACAAAATAGGTGCTAACTCCCCTTTTATAACGTACTTCCACTGTTAGGTGTTGATCCCGGACCTCTCGTGCATACTAAATGCACTCATCACACGCGGTGACATGCCGAACAGAGGTCGATCCCTGTCTTAGTTGACCTCAGGTGGTTACGAGCCGGATTTAGCGGATCATGGCACGTAACACAGCCAATTCTCCCCCCAGTAAGCGTAAGATTCTGGTTCATCTCATCTAGGCTCTTTAGCGTCTTGTTGGATGCAGAGTACTTCTCATAATCCATACCAATAGGATGCTTTGTGGCAATCATACTCATGCTAATTTTCTTATTCGGACTGTTTGTAATGACAGGTCGGACCATTGAAGCAGACTTGCCATCATGACATGCTAAACACCCCGCAGAAAACGAGTCAAGGTTTTTGGTGTGCTCAATCCCGTATCCAGATTTTGCAATTACGATATATATAGCAGCATTTTCTTGACTATTCACTGTACTGAAGCGAAACCGTCCTCGAGCAAACATACTCTCATACTTGGTCCTATTCTCGGCATTTTCAAGATACGCTGAGAATGCACAGGCCGGTTTTATTGAATTTTCTTTTTCAGCCGCCCAGCCGATTGTTACCCATGTCAACAAAAATGTCAGAACTATTTGCAATATCACACAATTTTTCTTTATATATTTTTTTATATATACGCCACCCATATCTACCCCCCGTCGACTCAGAATGAATGGTGCAGCTGCGAATCAGCATTTTGCTCAATTTGATAAAATGAATCATCGAGATTACCTGCATCAGCCATTAGCGATAAACTGTCCGTCTCGGAATTCTGAGAATTTACGGTAGCAGGGTTGACAACTGATGCCACCGTCATGCCCGTCTCCGGAACCGGCGAACCGCTTAATTGCGCAATATCACTATGTTCCAGCTGGCTACCGCCAGCCTCTCCCCAAGCTAAGACATTATTATCCCTTGTGATCGCGATAGTATGCCACTGAGAAGCGACTACGTCGATGACGCCGGCAACTCCTTGCACCTGTACCGGGAAAGAACTATAGGTTACTTTTATATGCCCTAATTGCTGTTTATCATTATTTCCCCACGCCCATACGGTACCATCGCGTCTGACCGCAGTCACATGCCACTCGCCTGCTGAAATAGCACGGATATTACGCAGTCCGCTTACGCGGACAGGAGTATTGCTTCGCTTACTGCTTCCATTTCCAAGTTGACCCGATCCATTAAATCCCCACGACCAAACTGTTCCGTCGTTTTTCAAGACAGACGTATTGTATGCTCCAGCAGTAATTGCAGTCACATTGTGCAGACCGGGCACCTGAATCGGACTCAGACAATCCTGATTTTGACCATTCCCCAACTGACCAGACTGATTCCCCCCCCAAGCCCATACAGTACCGTCTTTTCTCAAGACAACTACGTGAGATCCTCCTGTCGCTATAGCTGTAACCTGGGTGAGACCGGCAACCTTTACGGGGATCGAAGAGTTCTTTGTCGTACCATTGCCAAGTTGCCCTGTACGATTTAATCCCCACGTCCAGACCGTACCGTCTTTTTTCAAGGCAACAGAATGGTTTCCCCCCGTGGAAACGGCTGTTATATCATCCAAACCTTTGATAATGGCTTGCTCATGAAATTCTTCATCAAATGAGCCATTCCCCAACTGGCCGAATTCATTCCCACCCATGGCCAACACCTTGCCGTTTTCCGTAAGTGTTACAACATGAGTTTCACCTTGTGATTGCCATGGAGTGGCAGCAGATACGGTTAACGGGGTGAGGAGACTGACAGCAAATATAATTGAATACAGCCAGAAACTTTCAAGGTATGCCGATGAGTGTGGTGATGAAGTGAATGACTTTGTTTTCATAATAATTCTCCTTTTCGTAGCTGTGATTAACGCCTCGATTGAAAGCAAGCTGGTTATCACGCGACATTTCGGCAACCCGGCTGTCTCTGTAAGACCCAATGGGTTTTCCGCCCCACCCTTACGGATGGTTTAGTATTATCGTCTGCCACGAGAGGTTACAAGGCTTATGGCGATGTACGACATAAGCTGGCCGCGTACTGCAAATGTTTTTCCTCCTTCTTGAAAATAAAAAAGCCAGGTCACCTTAACGTATCGATTGCTCGATATTTCGGCGACCCGGCTATCTTCTTGAGACCCGTTGGGCTTTCCGTCCTACCCTCACGGATAGTTTAGTATTTTCGTTATGTACCAAGCATTGGTTCTATTTATTGCGCGACAATAGTATTTTTTTATAACAAATGCAAGTAAAAATTACTAACGCCGTTATTTTAGCAGGCCATAACAAGACTATTTGTCATTAAAAACAGGGGCTGACACCAGATAACTGCCCGTTATTTTAGATTATTTTAGATAGCCAAATTTTTTCATACGGTAGCGGAAAGCATCAATGCCAAGACTCAGCATCTTTGCTGCTTTAGACTGGTTCCATTCCGTTATTTCCAGTGCCTGACGGATTAACTCTCGCTCCACTTCTTCAATATCTATTCCTTCGGGAGGCAAACGAAATGACGATACTGGTACGCATGCCTGAGGAGATGCCTTCGCAACAATTTCAAGTGGAAGATGCTCAAGCAGGAGAGTTTCATCGTTTCCAAGAATAATTGCCCGTTCAATAACGTTTTTCAGCTCACGGATATTACCGGGCCAGCTATAATCTATCAAAATTCGCTCTGCCATAGCAGCGATTCCATGGACTTTCTTGTTAAAATCCTTGTTGTACAAATTAATAAAATGATTTGCCAGAGGGATGATATCCTCTTTTCTTTCGCGCAACGATGGCAAAAAAATTGGTATTACTTGAAGTCGGTAATAGAGGTCGTTACGGAACGTTTTTTCCTCAATAGACTGCTGCAGATCTTTATTTGTTGCAGATATTATCCTCACATCCACAGTAAAAACACGTCCGCCGCCAATTCTCCTGAAAGAGCGATCTTCAAGGAATCGCAGTAATTTAGCCTGCATCCCCATCTCCATATCGCCGATTTCGTCAAGAAATACCGTCCCTCCGTCAGCTAATTCAAACAACCCTTTTTTTGTCGCCTTAGCATCAGTAAAGGCCCCTTTCTCATGGCCAAACAGTTCGCTCTCCAGCAAAGTTGCCGGAACAGCAGCGCAGTTTATTGCAATAAATGGTTTTTCAGCACGGTTTGAGCTATAGTGTACCCATTTAGCGACCAATTCCTTGCCGGTTCCGGACTCTCCCTGCACAAGAACGGTTGATGCTTCGCTGCGTGCGACCTTGTTTAGAACCTCCATCAAGTACTTTACTTGCGGACTGTCACCAATAATATTCGGCGGCCCATTCTTTTTTGTTTCCGTTCGTAACCTGACCACTTCCTGTTTTAGATCAGATGTTTCCAAAGCTTTTTTAACAATAATTGCCAGCTCATCAAGGTTAAACGGCTTACTGATATAGTCATACGCACCAAGACGCATGGCATTTACTGCATTCTCGAGCCCGCTGTTGGCGGTAACCATGATAACAATGATGTCATCATCATGATCCTTAATTTTTTCAAGGACATCTATCCCGCTTATTCCGGGCAATTGAATATCAAGTAAGACTAAATCAGGTTGTTCTTCACGCACGAGCCGTAGTGCATCTTCACCGCTCCCCGCAGTTACAACTTCGTATCCCTGTTTTTTTAGATTCTGTTCCAGCGACCAACGAATAAGATGTTCATCGTCTACTACCAATAACTTGTTTCGTTTCATACGCCTTCCTCACTAACTTCAGTAGATTCAATATGGAACGCCGGCAATTCTACCGTAAAAACCGTGCCGGTTTTGTCATCACTCGTAACACGGATATCACCTTTATGTAGTTTTACGAGTTTATTGCATATTGGCAACCCCAATCCGGTGCCTTGCGCTTTTGTGGTATAAAAAGGGGTAAATATTTTCTCGAGAATTTGAAGCGGAATACCTGACCCGGTGTCTGAGATATCTACCTGCACATATTCAATGCTATTGCGGATTATCAGTGATGATCTAATGCCAAGAATACCACCTGACGGCATCGCTTGATACGCATTAAGAATTATATTCAAAAACACCTGTTGCATCTGTTTGTTATCGGCGTACACGGGTGGGAGGTCACTCTGCAGATCAATACGTTTCTCAATATTAACACCGCCACGATGCTGCGTGGCAAACTTGAGTGTTGTTGTCAGTATCGTATTTATATCCACGCTGGTAAGTTCCGGAAGGGAGGGTTTCCCAAAGAAGAGCAGGTCATTCACCGTTTTATCAAGCCGGGTGACCTGTTCAACGACCTCACCTAGGATCGCTCCTCGTGGATCATCGATGGACATATCATCTTTTATTATGGTTACTGCAGCAGAAATTCCAGCCAGAGGGTTTTTAATTTCGTGAGCAATGCCTGCTGCCATTTCGCCGATTGACGCTAGCCGGTCTGCCCTCTCCAGTTGCTGAAAGTGCAATTGTTCAAGTTCTTTGTGAGCAACGTCAAGCCGGTCAACCATTGAGTTGAAGCTTGTAATCAGTCGTCCGATTTCATCTTGTCCCTTGTAAGCAATCCGGACGGCGAAATCTCCTTTCTCAACTTTCTGCATTGTGTTGACAATTTTATTGAGGGGCCTTTTTACAAATCTGAGTAACAAAAATGATATGGCTAGTGCGAGAAAAACAGTTATTGCTATGGATGAAATAACAAATATCCGTGACGCATCAAGCATTTGTTTTTTAGTACGGCTTAGGGAGTAATCTATATTCAAAACGCCAATGACCCTGGCTTTGCTACCATGACAGGCATGGCAGGCAGCTTCGTTATAGATCGGCTTAACCATCCCCAGTACTTCACCATACGGCTCGAGGGTAAACATATTGTAATTTTTTGGGCTTTGATAAATATTGTAATCATTTGTATTAGCATAGGTGCCAATTTCACGGGGATTAGAGGAACGCAGGATGACCCCATGGGGGTGAAATATTCGCACTCCAACCAACTGGTTGTGCTGACCAACCATTGACAGAATTGAGCCAACATCCTGAACATTACCGACATGCATGGTGTTATAAATGCTGCTTTCTACGGTATGCAGCAATAATTCCGTACTTTCCCGAGCAGTGTCTATAAGCATATCCTGCTGATAGCGGACATTAAATATCGTATAGATGAAGATGCCGGCTACAAGCAGGGAAATAGTCGTTGCAATTACTCGAGTAGTAAGGCTACGAAACATGGGCAGTGACCTTCGCTAGTGCTCTATGACAGGAATGAGAATTATTTCTCACGGGAACCGAAAAAGGAAAGAATTGCTTCATCAAGATTCACAACCGGACCTTTTGCATCGGACGCCTTATTTTTTTCATCCTTTAATGGCAGCTCAACTATTTCAGATGGTGGTGTCAGTTCAAACAACAGAGAAACGTCGCCTTTCACGGCCGAGTGAGACGGTGTTGAGGGGGCAAAAATATCTGCAATCTTATCTGCTTCCGGCTCAAGTGTCGGTATTTTGTAGTTCTCAATCAGCTGCGCTTTAATTGAAAATGCTTTTTCATCAAATTCTCCTGCCTTTAGACGCCGCATCATCTCTTTATGTTGCTCTTTCATGAGTTCTTCTACGACAATTTCCAAATTTTCAATCTTCAATATGTCGGAATAACTTGTTTTTTTCGAACTGATGATTATGCCGCCCCGATAGAGCAGGGTAATAATGTGCGGATTGTCCACACCGCTATCCTCGGTCTGAACATGGAACACCTCACCTTTGTACATCAAATTATGATTATATCCGAGAACCATCGCGTTACCTTCATCAGAAGCGCCACTTGGCCAGGAACACACATAGGCTGTGTATTTTTCCTGATCACTAAATAAGATTTTTTCATGGCGTATCGGTTATTATGCTACACAATCAGCAGGGAAACATGTTTCGAGCTAATGTATCGACAATCGTGTCACTTGCCCAATAAAAATATTGACCCTTTATTCGGGGGAATACCCGTTACTGTTCCGGCTTTAGAGTCACTCACGGGTTACCTTGCGTCGTTGTTGCAGGCAACTCCTCGAGTGAGTAATCAGGCGAAAGCGGATCGGATAGATCGAGATGTGACAATTTGACGTCAGTCTCGCCATCTACATTTAATTTAACCAATTGGATCTGCGGAAAATTTACAGCAACTGTATTAACAACGGAATATACTGCCATCATCTCGGCTGAACTCCCGGGAGCCAATCCATCAGAAAAAGTTCGATTAAACTCGACAGTAGCAAGATTACCTTCGATGCGTACTGAATTGACCGAAGTGCCATCTGGCACCGCTTCCCCAAACTCGCCGATTGGACCGTTCAAAAGTTCATCAAGGGTATTTTTCAGGCAGACCATAACGTCATCACAAGGATCAAGTTCACGAGCTTCTCGTACTAACCTTGTACCATCAGCGACAAAAAATAGCGTAACCGGACGTCTTCCTACGGCACTTTGGTGTACCGGAGTTGCCGGTATATCATGACTGGAACGGTATTTTTGCCAGATCATGCAGCTGAATAATAGAATAAAAATAATGAATGGTATCACAACACTGAATGTGATTTTTTTTCGCCCAGAAGCTTTCATCAGATAATCCCGGTTTCATCATCAAGGCTCACCTGAAATACATCACCCAATCTCCCACCAAGAAATCGGTTTCCAACCCGTACGAAACCCGCGGGGATGTCACTGACAAAATAATTATGGTTGCCTCTTTCAGTAGATGGGCGAAGTAATTTTTTTTCACCCAATATGCCAGCCACTGTCCGGGCCGTTTCCTCAGCCGAATCAACCAATATCACCCCTGACCCCATAATTTCAGAGATCAGAGGCTTAAGCAGAGGGTAATGAGTACAGCCAAGAACCAACGTATCAATAGCAGCGTCTTTTAATTCCTTAAGATAGGTCTGCGCCGTCAGCCGTGCAACCTGATTATCGGTCCACCCCTCCTCAGCCAAAGGAACAAACAATGGACACGCACGTGTCAGGACTTCTGAGTCCGGCTTTAAGCGCTTGATTGCCCGCGTATAAGCACTGCTGCGGATAGTGCCCGCGGTACCGATCACGCCAATCCGCCCTGAACGGGTCATTTCAACCGCCCGACGAGCCCCCGGCTCGATGACGCCAACCACTGGAATTGTCAACTGACGCTTCAATGTTGGCAAGGCGACTGCCGAGGCGGTATTACAGGCAACAACCAGTAGCTTTATGTCCCGCTTAATAAGAAACGACGCTATTTCTCCGGCGTAGCGTGTAACTGTTTCCGGTGACTTGGTTCCATAAGGTACACGGGCAGTGTCACCAAAATAAATCGTGTCTTCCTGGGGCAGAGACTGCATTATTTCCCGTAGGACAGTCAGCCCACCTACCCCCGAATCAAATATACCGATTGATTTCCATGTCACTGCAACAGTACCTCACACACCAGACCAGAGTACATTTAGAATTTGTCATCATATACGTTTGCACATCAATCAGGCAAGCACTTTGCGTTCATAAGGGCCCAAACATACTATGTAAACATAATGACATAACAGTAGTAGTACAATTGCATATTTTTTATATTCAAGTACATCGTAATACTGTACAGTTGCGCCACCGTAAGTTCACTTTTCAGGGGGTGTGTATGTTTTCCATGGACAATATTGGCCGGAATACAATAGCCATGGTTCTGGCAGGAGGAAAAGGAGAGCGGCTCAGTCCATTGACACTGCGTCGTGCAAAGCCGAGTGTCGCCTTTGGCGGAAAGTATAAAATTATCGATTTTGTACTTAGTAACCTGTTCAATTCCGGTATCAAAAAAGTCTATATTCTTACACAGTATCGTGCCTATTCACTCAACAAGCATATTCGTGAATCATGGGGAAAATGGACCGGTTTGGGCGAATTTTATGTGGCTATTTCTCCCGAAACAAGCAGCGAAAGTGAAGAGTGGTTTAAAGGGACCGCCGACGCAATTCTTCAGTACCTGCGTTTTGTTGAGTCATCCGACGCCGACTACGTTGCAATTTTCGGCGGAGACCACGTATATAAGATGGACATTACCCAAATGATAAACGCACACCGTATGAACCGGGCTGACATAACCATTGCAGCACTGGAGGTACCTGCAGAAGAGGCAACCCGTTTTGGTGTATTTTCTGTTGACGATGATGCACGCGTTACCGCCTTTAATGAAAAGCCCAAAGTGCCGGAAACAATCCCCGGACGAGACACCTGTTTTGCCTCAATGGGGAATTATATTTTTTCTACAAAAAAGCTGATAGATGTCCTTTTGGAAGGGAAAAAACAGTATGAAGACCTTGACTTCGGCAAGCATGTAATCCCAATGATGCTTGCCGGTGGGGACAGGGTGTTCGCATACAATTTCAATGACAATCTGATTCCCGGCATGAGAGCAGAAGAACGCGGCTATTGGAAAGATGTCGGCACCATTGAGTCATACTATGAAGCAAACATGGATCTTATCAATGTTTCTCCACAGTTGAACCTGTATAACTACAAATGGCCGATTCTTACCAATCAAGGCAATCTTCCACCTGCCAAAACAGTTTTTGATGACGGTGATAGACGAGGGGTAAACATTGATTCGTATGTTTGTGCCGGCTGCATCACCAGCGGCAGTACCGTCAGACGTTCAATCCTCGGTCCTCTGTGCAAGATTAACAGCTACAGTCTGGTGGAAGATTCCATCCTGTTTGAAAATGTGCTTGTTGGCAGGCACGTAAAAATCAGACGGGCGATTATTGACAAAGGTGTGTCGATTCCGGATGGGGAAACTATCGGCTACGACACGGATTCTGATTTGAAAAATGGTTATACTATCACTGATTCAGGCATCGTGGTGGTACCGCGGAAAGATAAATAACAATCAGAATTAAACGTAAGGGCACCGTGACGCCGAGTCTACTACGTAGTAACTCTCCGTCACGATGCCTTTAAGAGAACCACCTGCACAGAGCCGTTTCGACTTTTTCCCGCATTATTTCAGAATTCTGCAAAGACATTTGAGAAGTTGATTATTTTCCTCACTGGTACGAACCGCTACCCGAAAGAAAAAGTTCGTCAATCCGGTAAAGCTCCCGCAATCACGAATCAATATGCGATTTGGCAGCAGTCGTGCTTTGAGCTCACCCGATGTCATGCCATTTATGATCTCGACCAGCAGATAGTTCGCGCTGGATGGGTGTACCTTGAACGCTCTGAATGCTGTCAAACCTGTAAAGAGCTGCTGCCGCTCTCGAGAAATATACTCCAGACTCAGCTGATTATGGTGCGTGTCCCGAAGTGCGGCGACACCGGCAGACAACGCCAGCGTATTAACTTTCCACGGACCACCCAGTACGTCCAATTGCTGCGCAAAGTCAGCATTACAGATTGCATAACCGAGACGTAAACCGGGGATGCCGAAAAACTTCGTCATCGAACGCAGCAGAACGGAATGTTTGCTCCGTGCGATAAGGTACTTGGATGAGGATTCTTCGCAGAAGTCCATAAACGCTTCATCCAGGACAAGAAATGTTCCTGCGGATTCACACAGTGAATAGATTTCCTGTACCACATGCTGCGGATAGAGTGTTCCGTTGGGATTCCCGGGGTTGCAGAGAAACAGGGCATCGACACCAGTAGCCAGTGAGCTCGATAAATCATCGATGTTAATATAAAAATCGTTTTCATGGGTCAGGATAAAGTGCTTCACGTCCCACTGGTGCTGGTTTAATGCCCGTTCGTATTCGCTGAATGAGGGTGAAACGATCAGCGCTCTTTTACCTTTAATGAGCGCAGGCAGATTATAGATCAGCTCTGTTGAGCCGTTTGCCACGGCAAAATGGTCCCCGGTCAGATTGTGAAATGTAGCAAGCGACTGTTTTAGGTCCGCGTGGCTTGTATCCGGATAGTGCATCAGGCTGTCGATTGAACATATCAGAGACCTCCGTACGTCAGAGGACATTCCGAGAGGATTTATACTTGCAGAAAAGTCGAATATCTGCTCGGGTTGAAGCCCGAGCTGTCGGGCAACGGTGAAAATATTTCCACCATGATCATAGGAATGGAGCACTGAACCCTCTCAGAATGAAGGCTGCCGTCATACAGAAAACAGCCATAAGAATTGTTGAAACATACATGAGCTTGATCATATCACGGTATGCATGTTCATTAAACGGCAGCAACTGGTCGCCGATATATTTCTTAAAGGAGGGGATCCCGTTATAACTGCACTCGCCTCCCAGTCGCACGCCTAACGCACCGGCTGCAGCCGCTTCCGGATGCCCACTATTGGGAGATGGGTGGTTCAAACGATCCCGAAGAGTTATCCTCACCGCCCCCGTGACCGAACAACCTGTCACCGGAGCGGCTAAAATCAGTAGCAGCGCAGAGAGACGCGCGGGGATGAAGTTCAGCAGGTCATCCATCCGGGCCGACGCCCACCCTACCTGTATATAGCGCTGGTTTCGATACCCCACCATCGAATCAAGAGTGCTGACCGCTTTATATACCATAGCGGCGACAGGTCCCCCGATTGCCAGCCAAAACAGCGGTGCAATGATCCCATCAGAGGTATTTTCAGCAACGGTTTCAATGACAGCGCGCCAGATGTCAGGTTCCTCAAGTTGTTCAGTATCTCGCCCGACAATGTATGATAGGTTGCGTCGAGCGGTGAAGATATCTCCTGCGATAAGCGCTGAAGCGACACGATTAGATTCTTTGTGTAGTGAATGTGCTGCAAGGCAGGTAAAAGAGACCAGAACGGCACCAATCCGACCGAGTACCGGCAGTAGTGTACTGGCTGTTTTCAGAAGCGCATACGTAGCAACAGCAGTGCAGAAAACAACCAGCAGTAATAGCAGGACTCCCGCCAGCCGTTCATTCAACCAGGAGCGGCGTAGTCCGTTATCCAGAAGATCAATTAATCGTCCGATAGCGACGACAGGGTGTGGCATCCAGCGAGGATCTCCGATTAATGCGTCAAGTACCAGGGCAAGTAAAATAAGCAGCGGATCAGCGGGTGTCACTGCCAAGTCCACAGAGTGCCAGGATTTGCGGCATGTCGAGATGGCACTCAAACTGCTTTGCCAACTGATCGAAGGGATCTTCTTGCAGCTTTACGTCAGTTCCATGTACAAGCGGCATTCCTTTTTCTTGACGAACACTATTGAGAAACAATTCACGGAATTGGCCGTTCTCAAAGAGTCCATGTAGATACGTTCCAAATATCCTGCCGCCGCCGGAAACCGCTCCATCTGCAACTTTAATAGAAGAATCGCCACGCCGGATAATGCGTGAGAACGGTCGGGCTCCTTCGTCGAGTGTCGTGACTCCCATATGAATTTCATAGCCAGACAGGACCCCACTACAATGAGGAGCAACCACTAATCCGCCCTCTTCAAGATACGCCATCGCTTGATGTGTCTCCTTTTCCTTCAAAAGAACCGTTGTGCAGGAGAGCAGATCAAGCCCCTTCGCCTCCGTAATTGTTGACTCAACACCGTCCGGGTCAAGCACCGTTGTCCCCAACATTTGGAAGCCACCGCATATTCCGACGATATGTCCTTTAAATGCTCTTATTGCGTCACTCAAACCGCATTCGCTCAGGAAGGTGAGGTCAGCAATGGTAGATTTTGTCCCTGGAAGCACCAGAACATCAAGGCCGGGCAGTTGATCATCCCTCTCAATATATGTAAGAAGAACATCAGGAATATTCTTCAGGGGATCAAAATCGGTGAAATTAGAAATCCTTGGAAGCCTGACAACACCGATGTTTATTTTCTTGGTTCCAACCTGGGAGCTAATGGTCTTTGAAACTTGTCCGAGTGCGACACTGTCTTCATCCGGCACTCGCATATCAGCAAACCACGGCAGGATTCCCAGGACCGGGACTCCGGTTCGCTTCTCGACAAAATCGACGCCAGGCTTCAGAATATCGATATCACCACGGAACTTATTAATGATTATACCTTTAACGCAGGCACGTTCCGACACATCCAACAATTCCAACGTACCGACTATCTGGGCAAAAACGCCTCCCCGGTCGATATCTGCAACCAGAATGACGGGGCATTGAGCCATTGCAGCAATCTTCAGATTGGCAATATCGTTTTTTTTGAGGTTAATCTCTGAAATGCTTCCCGCACCCTCAATGACGATAAACTCGTGCGCCAGGCGGAGGCGCGCATAACTTTCCTGTATTTTTTCAAATGCAGCCGGCTTGAAGGCATCATATTCTGATATTGACATATTTCCAACCGGTTTTCCCTGCACGATAATCTGACTGCCGATATCAGAATTCGGCTTGAGCAGAATCGGATTCATGTCGGTGTGCGGGCTGATGTTGCACGCTTCTGCCTGTACTGCCTGGGCACGTCCTATTTCTCCCCCCTCAGGAGTAACATAAGAATTAAGTGACATATTCTGGGATTTGAATGGGGCAACAGATAATCCACGCTTGACCAAATAACGGCACAATCCGGCAGTGATAATTGATTTTCCAACATCAGATGCCGTTCCACACAACATAATAGCCCCTGGCTGCTGCAACTGATCCTTAGTTTCACCAGACTTTGTCGATGTCACTGCGTTGCCGTATTTGGCTGCGTAACCGCGCGGAGTGACCATACGACCCTCAATATCAACAAATGTACTCGCATTGCCAATCAACACAATGCTGGTCATGTCTATTTCATGGTCAAGCATCTGCCCAAGGGTTGTTACAACAACCGATTGTCCTTCCCGGTAAGCATTGCGAACGATGCCAACCGGGGTTTCCGCAGGGCGATACGAAAGGAAAACCTGCTGAGCGACGACGATCTGTGTCCTGCGACTTTTACTGCGCGGATTATACATGGCAATGACGAAATCAGCACGAGCGGCACTTTCCAATCTGACTTTAATCAGATCCCATGGCGTCATCAAATCGGATAGTGAGATCATTGCAAAATCATGCATCAATGGAGCACCAAGAAGTGCCGCTGCTGCCTGAACCGCAGAAATACCAGGAATAACCCTGATGTCCAGACGTGGTGCATCCGGATCCTGCCTGGCATCCGTGTCCGCCAACTCCAGTACAAGTCCGGCCATACCGTAAATTCCCGAATCGCCGCCAGAGACGAGCGCAACTGATGCCCCTGTCCGCGCTATCCTGATTGCCTCGCGGCACCGCTGAACCTCCTGCATCATACCGGTAGAGAGGACCTGTTTTCCACCCAGTAGCGGACGTACAAGGTCAATATAATTATCATATCCGATGACGACATCTGAAGCGGCAATGGCCTGCGTAGCCGCTTCAGTTAAATGTGTGACGGCACCCGGTCCGGTGCCGACGATATAGAGTGGAGCCATGTATGCCTCGTTGCGGAATTAAATCAAGAAAAGTTTGAAGTTGTGGCTTACATCAATCGGACAAACAGGATCAATCGGGAAGTGGTGACGGCGCAACTGTCAACCACTGTAAGAGTCGTAGAGTTGCTTGACACGTGCCAGATAGACGCGCGTTTCACGGGGGAGACGGTCCGCACGTTTATCAACGTTTCCCGGACCCCAGTTATACGCTGCAAGAGCAGAATCTATGTTGCCATTATAGCGTTGGAGCATATCTTTCAGAAAACGGGTCCCCCCCATAACATTCTGCTCCGGGTCAAAAGCGTCGCTGACCCCCAGTGATCGGGCAGTTGAAGGCATGAGCTGCATGAGTCCGCGTGCTCCGGCATGTGAAACCGCATGCGGGTTAAAGTCACTCTCAGCCTGGATGACGGCTTTAATCAGTCCAACATCAACGCCATATTTCCGGGAGGCCCTGGAAATAATGGGATCAAGCCACTCCGTACCACCATGAGGCCTGGACGACTGTTCGGTCGGTGTTGAATCCGTGGTAGAATCAAAGTCCTG
>JAQTXD010000147.1 GCA_028688955.1 Desulfuromonadaceae bacterium | reverse complement strand
CAAGGGGGCCGACAGTCTGAAGCTTCTGGCACACGTCATGAACCTGGCTGACCAGCGCGGTTACCGGTTGGGCAACCTGGACGCAACGATCATTGCCCAGCGCCCGAAGATGGCGCCACACATACCGATCATGTGTGCGAATATCGCGCGGGTGCTGAGCAGTACGGTCGGCCAGGTAAATGTCAAGGCCACCACCGAAGAGGGGCTCGGCTTCACCGGTTCGGGTGAAGGGATCTCCGCCCATGCCGTCGTGGTACTGTTGAGCGGAGGGTAAATCCCGGCTTAATAAAATAGGTAACGAATGTGTGCGACAGCTTGGCTTGGCTCCCTTCAAAAGAGCGGAAAGTGCTTGCCGATATATATATGATTATGTTAGTGATCCAAGAATAAATAAATTGTTATTATAAAGGAGGATATTTATGGGACGTTTTACCCTGTTTCTGATTTTAACGTGCTTCATGACTGGGTGCGCGACACCTTTGATGATTGAAAATGGCACACAAAGCAGAACTTTCACCCCCTGTACCAATGACGCACTTTGTTTCCGGGATTCTTATCATGTTGCGTGGGACAATGGTTATCCTTACGGCTGCCAGGACTTCCCCGTGTCATACCGTTCAAAGCAGACAGAGTATGAATCCAATCGTGTTGAATACATTTTACTTCCGCCAGCAGCGGTAGCCAATCAAGCTGAAGTAGGAGGCGGAAGATGATGAACAAAACAATAGCAGGCCTTTCGGTCGGAGTCATTGCCGCATTAACGTTCGGTTGTGCAAACACAGCATCGTACTCTTCCAAAGATACATCTAATTTGGTGAAACTTGAGTCCGATCAGCGCTATATCGTCGATGAACCTCTGGGCATCCAGCACAGTCGTTCACCCGTTGGACGTTTCAACGCCCAAATGATTTTTATGGCGGATCAAATCGAGCGAAATGCCGATCGTAAAAGTCTTGAAAACACCTTTATTGTCACGAGCTTCTCCAATCTTAACAAGCTTTCAGAGACAACCGCCTTTGGGAGGCTCATAGCAGAAAACATGATACATGAGTTGCAGGTACGAAAATGGAAGGTTTTCGAAGTCAGATTGAATAAAGATGTGGTTATTAATGAAACTGGCGAATTTACCTTAAGCAGGGATATACAAAAGATCCGTGAATCGTAGAAAGTTGGCGGCGTTGTGACGGGGACATATTCCGTTGCTGAAAATCACGTGATCGTTAATGCAAGAGTCATAGATATTAACACCGGTCTTGTCGCCTCTTCAGGTCAAATTTACATGCCGATCAGCTGGTTCACGAACGCATTGCTGTTTAACACGGACAATTTAAAACCTATGAAAATTGTTGGTGATACTCTTCTCAGCTGTAAAGACAACCCCGTATGCTGGAATGGGGACCCGTCCAAGCCGCTCAAGCTTGAAGGAGCGAGTCGGTGATATCTCGGCTGCTCATCGGACTGTTTTTAGCAGGTATAATGGCGGGATGTGCGTCAACTAAACCTGCTTTTGGTGTGGCATGTTCCAACAAATCACTTCCTGTTCTTCTTGATTCAACAGATCTCAAAGAATTATTTCAGGGGATAGCAGCTGAACTCTGCACGGATAACTGTTCGGGAGACCTTCAGAAGCCCGTTGATGGTAAAGGAACTGATCAAGCTTGTTCGAACGGGGCTGAACGAAAGCGGGAAACTGTTCTGGTTACAGATTTTGCCGATCTCCAATCCTTCCTCCCGAACCAATCGGGTCTGCTCATGGGAGAGTTGATGCGCGGAAGCTTAAGCAGCGTCTGCTGCACTGAAATTATTCAGGCGGAGTTTGCAAAATATTTCAAACTATCGGAGAGCGGACTTGTGGTGCTGACACGTAAAGTCAGTGAAATAAAAAAAGATGAATATTCACATGCTGATGCAGTTGTAGGAACCTACAGTTACCAGAACAATAATAAAGTTGTCATCTTTGCACGAAAACTCAATATGGAAACCGGCAAGATATCGCGAATGGTTACAAGGGAAATCAACTATTCTTGTTCTGGCCGTTCTGTTGAAGGCTATTCCATAAAATAGTCCCGATTCATGTAAGCTAACCTTATGTAAACCAGGAGTGCAGCATGTGGAGATTTACTGTCAGTGTGGTATGCGTTTTATTGCTGGTTACATCAAGCGCATTTGCAGGGCCTATTAGAACCTATGTTGGTGCATCAGCAGGATTTACCCTGCCTGGGGACAGCACAGTAACAGATGCAGACGGTATATCAGCAGATGTTACGTATGATCCGGGATTGTCTCTAAGCGGCTTCGTTGGCCATGAATTTGGTATGGGACTGAGGCTGGAAGGGGAAGTGAATTATAAAAAAACGAGCGTCGATAAGTTTAAACTTGCAGGTACGACCAGCACGCCTGGTTCTGATTTTGAGAGTCTCGGCATAATGGCAAATGCGTACTACGATTTTTTAACGAACAGAAATTTTACCCCGTATGCAGGGGGAGGTATCGGTTTTTCCAGTGCAACGATGTCAAGTGCTGATGTTAATGGCCAGAGAATGTGGAACAGCGACAACGCGACTGCATTTGCATATCAGGTCGGACTTGGTTGCAGCGTTATGATTGACAGAAGGACGGCGTTTGACCTTGGCTATCGGTATTACGCAACCGGTGACTATAAAATAGATCAGGTAACGACGAAAGTTAACAGTCATAACATAATGTTAGGGCTAAAATACTACATATATTAATGCGGACTTGAATAGAATTAAAGAACAGAGCAATTGGGGAACTATGCGACATATAATACAAATTTTGTTAGTTTCTTTAATCATGATTTCCCTTCAAGGCTGCAGCGGCGGTGAATCCGTAAGCAATTCGGTTACCTTCACTGAAGTCGTCCCAAAAACAATAGTTGGAACAGCTTCTCAAGGAGCTCCACTGTCCGGGACCGCATATTTAAAGGACATGCATGGAACGGAAAAAGCATCATCTATTGATGTGAATGGGAGATTCAAATTCAACATTGATGGCATGAGCTCTCCTTTTATCCTCAAGGCTGGTGGTTATTATTCGGCAGCAACAGCTGCATCTATTACAAACATCAATCCGCTGACCGATCTTTGTGTCAAGAAAGCCGCAGGGGTCTCATCAGTAGAATCAATTTACAATAACCCCAGCACATTATCTGCATTGATTGCGAATATCTCCCCCATTGCCAACAATCTGAAATCAAACCTTGACGGCCTTTATCCCGCTTCTGTGCCCGCCACACAAAGAGACTTTATGCATGGCTCTCTGGTCATTGACGAGGGAGTCGATTTGCTGTTTACCAGAATTTCCATATCCAGCACTGCCGGAGACTTCAATATCAACCTGAATGGCCAAACCCTCGTTACGATAATTTCATCTTACGGGATAGTGACGGTCAATAACAACGCGGTAAATATTGCGAATGCTTCCGCCGCTATCTTTCCCGTTGCTGGCGGCATAGCGACAACGACCGCTTATGCTCAAAGCGATATGCAGGGGACGTGGTACTGGTTAACGCTGGAAAATGGTGGAGGGGGGCTGTGGCAATTTGCAAAAGTAACTATTGATTCAAGCGGAAATGCCACACTGGAACAGTATACCGATAGCGGGGGCGGGGCGCCACATATGACATCAACGACGCTCTTGTTATCATCGAGCGGTACAGTAACAAGTAGTTCACGGCCAGCTGCTGAATATTTCAGTGGCGTCATGTCAACATCGAAAGATCTGGTGGTAATTACACACTCACCAGACGTATCTGTTACGCCACATACAAGCGGCATCACTCTGTTAGTGAAAGCAGGGTCCAATTATACTACTGCTGATTTACAAGGCACCTGGAAAATGCAGGGGTTTAGCCTGCCCGGTACCAGCACCAATTTTGGCTGGCAACGTGCAGATGTCACTATCAACAATCTTGGAGCGGCATTAGTTACGAATCACATAACAAATCTCAATAGTGGAGCAGGAGCCGAACCAAATAACACAGACTATTTTGCGGTCAATTCCCTGGGAGTCGTCACGATGACCGGTTTCCCCCAATTCCGTGGCATTCTGTCTGCTGACAAAAATCTCATGGTTATGGTCATGACCAATAGTGACGGTTCGGTTGTCATGGGGTTCTTAAGCAGGACGGCAACTGGCTTAACTCGTGCTGATATGGCTGGTACGTGGAAAATGAATTATTTACAGAAAGACATATACGGTACCGATTGGGGCAGAGGAATAACAACAGTTGATGCTGCTGGCAACACGGTTTTTGACAATATCATTCAAAGTGGAATCTCATGGAGTCGGCTCACGGGGGCAGTGACGTCAATGAGCTCATCTGGCTCGTTCACAGTTTCCGGAGAGTGGGGAGCAACATTTGGCGGCACCATGGCTATAAACAAAAACCTTATGATAGGAACCGTTACTCAAGATCCTGCAGGTACTCCGACGCCGGCGCTGCTTATCTGGACAAAGTGACGCTGCTAACAATTACAACCCGCTCTTCGCCAGTTCCTCCACGAGCTTCTTCTGCTCGCTGTTCAGCGTTTCCGGGATATGTACACCGATCTTTGCATACAGATCCCCTTTGGCGTTTGAGTCGATCGTTTTGATGCCGCACCCCTTCAGCCTGATCTTGGTGCCCGGCTGAATACCGGCCGGCACCTTGATCCGCTTGTCCCCCTCGAG
>JAQTXD010000067.1 GCA_028688955.1 Desulfuromonadaceae bacterium | reverse complement strand
AGATATGAAACACAGCATACATTGTAACCTTGTCGCCTGATTCTATCTCTCAAAGCTCTGCAACCAAACGCCATTCCATACCGGTATCGTTGGAAGAGAAGTCCGCGCTGTTACGCACTGCTTCCGGAAGTCCCACCTTCTCAGTTTACGTTTGATCAACCTCTGCCACCATTCACATTTCATACATAACGGCACAACAGGTGCCGGGGCTGCAACGGGAGGAGATTATGGAAGTCAGTCTATGTGAAGAAATTCATCGTTTTGTCTGCGAAGATAGCGGCAATCGCTTTCCCGGCAGTCATGAACCGTATTTCACCGCCCCTCTGATCGGTTTTTCATCAGCAACCGACACCCTTTTTACCGAGTACAAGTCAGTTATCGGACAATTTCACCTTACTCCGGGTGAACTTGTTTCAGTCTCGTCACCTGAAGATGCGTGGGTGCCTCAAACGGTAATCAGCTGGGTATTACCCGTTACTCCCCAGACCCGGGCTTCCAACCGATGCGAAACCACATTCCCGTCGCGAATGTGGTCTGTAACACGAAATTTCGGAGAACAATTTAACTCTTCACTTCGCCGCCACATGGTCACGTGGCTGACCGGACGCGGGTATCGAGCCGCTGCCCCCCAATTGATGCCCGCATGGCAGGAGTTGCATGACACAGCCGTCGGCATCGCCTCCACCTGGTCAGAGCGGCATGCCGCCTACGCGGCCGGCCTGGGCACCTTCAGCCTGACCGACGCCCTGATCACTCCAAAGGGGATCGCTCATAGACTGGGCAGCGTTATTACCGATCTTGCACTGACTCCCTCACCGCGCCCGTACCCCGAACGCCGGTCCAATTGCCTTCACTACAGGGATAATTCCTGTAGAGCGTGTATCAGACGCTGCCCTGTCGGCGCACTTTCACCAGATGGTCACGACAAGCAGAAATGCCTTGAATACGTGTACGGTACAATACCGGGTGCGGTAGCTGCACAGTACGGCGTGACCGCCACCGGATGCGGCCTGTGCCAGACAAAAGTGCCCTGCGAAGAAAAGATTCCGGCGGGAAGCAAGCCATATCCGGCATAAACTGGATGCAACGGCGGCTGTGATCACGTCGGCCGCAATGATTCCTGGCGACATCAACTATCTGGCTTTTGTGCCGCCCTTTTTCGTAAACCTTCCGCCCCTTTTCATCGGATCTCCCGCATAACCGAGGGCCTTCCAATCCATTCGCGAACCGCCATTGTGGCACTCACTGCATTGGAGGGCTTCTTCTTTAGCAGCAACCTCATGGCTTAATGAAAAATAGGAGGCCGTCTTGACAAACTGATATTTCCCGCTGTACGGAAGCCCTGATCCCTCTGCGCCACCCAGAAGCGCTTTTTCCCAGTTGAAGTCAACCCAATAGGACTTGTAGTGCTGGAATATGTTCAGGTATTTGAAGGTTGAATCCATCGGGAGATCACCAATGAACAATTTGTACGGATATATTTTAGCCGTTTTATCGGTGATGCTCCCAATTGGCCGTGTCATTACTACCGGTTTTGAAGGGTCCTTGATCACCTGCCCCTTCATGTAATGATCAATTGTGCCGTTGTACCATGCGTACACCGGTTTTTCGTTCATTCCCCAGACAAAGCGTCCCATTTTTTTTACGTAGGTCTCTTTGTCGAACTGCTCCCCGGTTTTGATATCCTTACCGGATTCCGACCAGTACCACTCCATTTTTGTCGCCTGCGAGCGGGCGAAGTACGGAATATGGCAGGTTTGACAGGCAACCGACCCTGTGTGCTTTGTGATGATTTTCCCGTTTTTTGATTTCAGATGTGGTGCTTTAGCGCCACTATGGCATTTCTCACAGGTGACCCGCTCGTCATAGTGAGCGGTCATACTTGAAGCTCCGGCAATTTTGTGGTCCTTTGTGGTATGGCACTCCTGACAGGACATGTCACCACCGCCACTTGCCTTGGTTCCCATATGGACATCCAGCTTCCGGTCCTTTTTCTCCAGCGTCGATTCAATTCCGGGAATCTTGACGGAATCTCCGCCACCGCCATAGTAATGGCAGGAACCACAATTACCGCGGGTGGGTACGCTGACGCTCTGGGCGGCAAGCTCAAGATTCAGGGAGCCCTTCTCCATCGCCTTCCTGTCAACATTCCCACCTGCAGACTTGCTGTAATTTCCCTTCCGCGCATGGCAGATCAGGCAATCAACCTTACCGGTATCATTGAAATCAAAAGCGGTGCCCGTCCAACCATATCCGGCATGACATTTCGAACACTGCTCATGTACAATGCCGTTTTTTCCCCCTTCGATAGAGGTGCAGACCGCATTCAGCATGTTCGCCTTTCCAAATTCTTCCGTACTTTTCTCCTTACCCTTCAGATGATTCGGCGTCCCTTTCCATTTCCAATGAGTTGTCTTGATAAAATCATTGGCCTGTTTTGCATGGCACTGAAGGCACGCTTTGGTGACTTCTTCGCCGCTTTTAAAGGGTCCCTTGACAAGAGTCGAGTGATCGGTCGCAGCAAAAACAGCTGCGGCGTCGGACAGACTGAGCAGCATAACGGTCATGAGCAGTGAATGGACAGGTTTCATAGAGTCTCCTGGAGTTAAAATTGAGTGGCGAACACTCATTGGTTTCGGTGGGCAATATCCGTAAATATCCGGTAGGCAAGCAGCAAAAACGGCCAGGCATGCCAGACTAAATCAAATATATCGATAGGTTTTCTGAGCGTTCCTGCCGCAAGCATCCTGATTTTCTCCACGATATGCGGCTGCGGGAAGAACGGTGCAAAACCGAGCAGCAGTGCAAGCGGGATAAGAAATTTGTATTCCAGCAGATCTTTCATACTGACTTCACCGCATCCTTAGTAAGTCTCACGATAGTGCCGCATCCTGCCCACTGGTAATATATTCCGGTGGTAATTGACATTCTGACGGGATCTGAAACGGGATCGGGTAGCGGATACCCGCCTTGTGTGTTGCCAGAAGTCCTTCGGCAGTCCGGGTTAACCACGCAAAAGGAATGCCGACAATCATTTCATGGTCCTGAGCCAGAGCAAAACGCCGGTCTCCCATGCAGGGGATTTCAATCGTCGGCTCACCGGTCAGTGCGACCTGGGCAACAGCCTGGGAGCAGACACCCGCGTCACCTGATGATTTCATTACAAACTCACCGCCTTGATGGTAGAGGAATGCCTGTACAAAGCGCATTGCCTGGGCAGAATTTACATAGAGCACAACCAGATCAGGAGCTATTTCTTTAAAAGAACGGACAAGCGGGTATGTCAACACACCCGCAACGCCATGCTCAACCCGCGGCATCATTTGTTGCATTGCGGCTGCCGCCTGCCGGTTTTCCTGATATACGCCCGTGTTGACAGATCCATCTTCAATCCTCTGAGGAGTCTGAATCATACCGGTACAAGCTGCCCCGATGGCACAGTGACCTGTTTCAGCGTCCGTCCACGTTGACCAGGAGTACATGCGGCTATAAGCAATCTGCTGGCAGATTGCCAGTCGCGTACCGCGCATTTTTATTTTCAAGCCTTCAATCAACGATATATCCCGGACAAGATTGACACCGACAGGCTGCGTTGCCGGATTGACTGTTTCCCGCACTGTTGCAAGAAAATGTTCCATTTGGGGCTCCTTACGGGGGGCATTACATTATTGATACAGTGGTTCTATGTATCGAGGGGGTTACTGGGGTTTCTTAACGATATCCGGCAGAATTTATTCCATGATACGGACAGGCACACATTCGTGTCGCGGTCGAACCATAGTTAATGCGAGCATCCATTGCTATTACTGTGACCACCGCAGGTATGCCCCGGCAGATATTCCGGAAGCGTTCCTGATTTCAACAGTTCAAGATTTTCTGCAATTGAACCGCCACTCGCTTTAAATGCACGTATGCCTGACACATTCAACTTATGCAACGCCCCGCCACCAATGCCGCCCACAACAATCGCATCAACCTGGTGTTCGCCAAGGCCGGCAACCGGATTGCACAAACCATGCTCATGTATTTTATCGCAGTTACTGACAGACTCAAACGTGCCGCTGGCGACATCGACAACAATAAACTCAGGTGCTGAACCGAAATGGTTAAACACCTGACTTGCAAGACCCTGATTTACATCAACCGGAAAACAGACTTTCATTATGACCTCCAATCATACCATCAGGTCACAAAATACTGTCCAGTAATATGGATGTCAATATATTTACAGATAATGATATATCTTTCGCAGGTTATTTTCGATGTCATTAAATCATGACCGATATCTTGACTGAGCATTGACAGCAACAATATGTGCCATTTCTTGCACATATTTTACATTTCATGTAGAATCGTAACAATCTCACACCCAGTCAAGGTACTTATGGATCCTATTATCACGTATAAAGAGCGCTGCAGACGCTGCTACTCATGCGTTCGCAGTTGTCCGGTCAAGGCAATAAAGGTGGATGGCGGCTTTGCACAGATCATGTATGACCGCTGTATCGGCTGCGGAAATTGTTTGAGCTGCCCGCAACATGCCAAGGTTATTGTCGACCGGATGGTCAAGACACAAGAAATGCTGGCATCCGGATCCCCGGTCGTTGCGGTTCTTGGCTGCTCGTTTCCGGCATTTTTTCACACGCTGCGCCCGGGCCAATTGGTTGCAGCCTTAAAGAGCCTTGGATTCAACGAGGTTCATGAGGGCGCCTACGGTGCGCGTATGATTGCAGGCAGCTATCGCAATGCCCTGAAATCTTCAACACAACCGTTAATTTCATCACATTGTCCAGCGGTTGTTGATCTTATTGAGCGTCATTATCCATCATTGGTACCGAACATTATGCCTATAGTTTCTCCAATGATTGCCATGGGACGGTTTATCAAGGAAATTTTGGGGAAAGAAACTAAAATTGTTTATGTCAGTACCTGCATCGCCGCAAAGTTTGAAATACAGGGAGAGGCCTCTGGTGCTATCGATGTTGTTCTGACTTATCAGGAGCTCGACAGGCTCTTCAAGAATAGAGACATCACGCCTGCCAGCCTTGACGAGACGCCTTTCGACGGTCTGGATCCCGGCGCTGGAAGACTTTTTACCCTCACAGGCGGTCCATTGAAAATCTTCGATATTGAAACCGATTTTCAGGATAATGAAACGATCTGCGCCGAAGGGGAGGCACATACCATAGGTATAATTCGTGATTTGGCGGCAGGACGGATTTCACCATCATTTGTTGATCTTCGTTTTTGTGATGGTGGCTGCGTCGACGGTCCGGCACGCGACAAGGAGCTCAATCATTTTTTTAAACGAAAACTGATCGTATGCCACAACAGCGCCAAGCCTCCATATGTAACTGCCGCCCACTACAGGTCAACATCGCTGATGCCGGACCTGGTGCGAACCTATTCTGACAAATCTCAAAAGCTGGCCACGCCCGGCAGGGATGATATTAAACGCATTCTCCATTCCACGAATAAGTTTACTCAGGCTGATGAACTGAATTGCCGCGCCTGCGGGTACAACACCTGTCGCGAACTTGCCGTTGCCGTGTTTCAAGGATTCGCAGATTGCGAAATGTGTCTTCCCCATAACATGCAACTGATTGAGGAAGAGCGCGGACATCTGATGCAAAAATATGAGCTGGTGCAACGCGAATTGGACCGGCAGGCCGGAGAGGACATGATCATCGGTAGCGACCCCGGAATAAGGGATGTCATTGAACTGATCCGCCAGGTTGCTCCTACGCCGACAACGGTACTTATCAGAGGTGAAACCGGTAGCGGCAAAGAGCTGACTGCCCGCGCCCTTCACCGCCAAGGGCAACGAAACGATAAACCGCTTATGACGGTCAACTGCACGACGCTTACCGATTCACTTCTTGAGAGCGAACTGTTCGGCCATAAAAAAGGCTCATTTACCGGTGCAATCACTGATAAGAAAGGACTGTTTGACGCAGCCAACGGTGGAACTATTTTTCTTGACGAAATCGGCGACATTACTCCGAAACTACAGGCAGAGTTGCTGCGGATTCTGGATCTCGGTGAGGTTCGTCCCGTCGGCAGCGTTACGGCAAAAAAAGTTGATGTTCGTCTCATAGCAGCGACAAACAAGGACCTTGAACAGGGCGTACGTGAAGGGTGGTTTCGAGAGGATCTGTATTATCGCCTTAACGTTTTCTGCATAGAACTGCCGCCATTGCGTAATCGTGCAGAATCAATACCGGAACTGGCACAGCATTTTCTCGAAAAGGCCCGCAAAAAACTTAATAAAAACATCGCCGGCATTGAGGATCGTGCGGTCAAAGCCATGCAACATTACTCCTGGCCAGGCAATATCCGTGAGATGCAGAATGTTATCGAACGCTGTGCCGTACTAACCAAAGATGGTGTCATCCGTCTGGAAAATTTACCGACTGTTTTTGCGGACACCTATGAAACCTGCAACGATACTGATGTCAAGCGACGTCGTGTATCATTCAAGGCCGAGCGCGAACTTCTGGTGGTTCGAACCGAGAAGAATATAATTGCGCGCTACCTTGAAGAGAGCGAAGGCAATGTGGCCAAGGCGGCCCGACTGGCAAATATTCCTCGACGAACGTTTTATCGCCTTCTTGAAAAGCACAATATTGTCGTTGTTCGACGTTCCCACAGCAGTGGCGGATGACATAAGCCATCATCGTTCATAACCTTAGCACTGGCTGTAATTGTAACCCGTTACATTACCAGCAGCGTCCAGCCTGTTAGAATGTTTATGAAATACGTTATCACCTGAAATGATGTCACAAATGCCGCAAATAAGGTTGGGAGGCAAACATCTCTATTTCACTAAATATATGTATTCTTTCAACATGCATTTACATTCATTGATCATCACTACAACTTTACGAGTGCTGTGAGCCCGCTCTTTTACCACTTCCAAAATTTTTCAAATTGCCTGTACATGCAGTATCACATGGTTATCACGCCATTTGATACATTTACGTTTCAGAATAGTGTATACTTTTGGCCATAATGAGTCATATTTGGCACACTAATCTATACTGCAACAATCCATATACGCAGAGCATCATCACAATCGTTCGTTATTATTATGGATACATGCGTATAATAACAATGGCACGGAATTAGCATATTAATAAGATATATTTACAGTTCAGACGAACTCGCCACAAACCATAAATTAATCGGAAGGAGTACCACAATGGGAAGAATGAGAGAAAATCCACGCTACAATGTCATTTCAATGAGGGTCAGCGACGAAGAACGTGATCACCTCGAAAACCTGATGAAAACCACCCACAAGAGCATCTCTGATATCATGCGTGAGGCTATGGAATATTTTTCAGCTCACTATGAGCAGGACGAACTGGTCAAAAAGGCTGCGTAAGCGGAAACCATCAGGCCGCCATTTCACAGAGAAGCACAGGATTTTCCCCCTTCTATCTGTGTAATGGCGGCCTGAAATATTTAATTGATGGAAATTTCGAACTGTTCCTGATGAAAGCCTGGTTTGGCTCGTACCGTAATTCTTTTTTTGAACTTCTTTTCCAACTCTTCAAGTCCCCGTCGTTCCTCATCATACAGCAAATCGGCAACCTGTGGATGAACGGTCACTGTCGCTTTTGACCCTCGGGCATCAAGCATTTCACGCCGCAACTCCCGGAATATTTCATGGCAGACCGTTATCTTGGACTTGATGTAGCCGCGCCCCTCACAGTAACTGCACGGCTCGCACATCATGCGACTGATATTCTCCCGAACCCGCTTTCTGGTCATTTCGACCAACCCAAGTTCGGATATTTTAAGTATATTGGTCTTTGATTTGTCAGCTTTCAGAGCTTCTTCAAGCGCCCCGTACACCTTTTCACGATTGACCTCTTTTTCCATATCAATAAAGTCAATAATGATAATGCCGCCGATGTTTCTGAGCCGTAACTGGTATGCAATTTCCTTCACCGCTTCAAGGTTGGTTTTAAGAATTGTGTCTTCAAGATTGTGTTTTCCAACAAACCGTCCGGTATTTACATCGACAGCGCTCAGCGCTTCAGTCTGCTCAATAATGATATAACCGCCCGATTTAAGCCATACTTTCCTTCCCAATGCACGGCTGATTTCAACTTCCAGTCCATAATGGTCGAATATTGGCTCTTCCTCGTCGTACAATTCAATTGTATATTTCATGTTTGACGCAAAGTTGGAAATAAAATGGACTATCCTGTCATAATCAACCTGGGAATCGACAATGATTTTGTCAACCTGCTCGGTCACTATATCGCGGACGACCTTCTGGACCACATCCAGATCTGAATGCAGTAGCGACGGTGCTCCTGCCTTTGCCTGGCGAGCGGATATCTCCTCCCATAGCACAGTCAGGTACTGCATATCTGCAATCAGGTCTTCCTCGCTTTTCCCCTCTGAAACTGTCCGGACTATGTAGCCCGATCCCGGTTTTTTAAGTCGTTCGACCGCCTCACGGAGTCGCTCTCGCTCTTCTTCATCTTCAATACGCCGCGAGATTCCGATGTGGTCAACTGTCGGCATATAGACCAGATGACGTCCCGGAAGAGAAATATGGGACGTTATGCGGGCCCCCTTTGTGCCGAGGGGCTCCTTGGATATCTGCACGAGTAATTCCTGCCCTTCCTGCAACAAATCCTCAATCGGGTGGAGCGGACGGAATTCTGGGCGATCATTCCCATCATGCTCTTCAGTCGGTTCATCGTCCTTTTTATTTCCGGACTCCAATAAAGATTCATACTCCTCGATAGCATCAAAGACATCCGCGACATACAGAAAAGCAGCCTTCTCCAATCCGATATCGACAAAAGCGGCCTGCATGCCGGGTAGTACGCGTATGACCCGTCCCTTGTAAATATTGCCCACAATCCCCTTTTCTCGACTACGCTCAATGTAAAGTTCGGTAATTGTACCGTTCTCCATCAGCGCAATACGGGTTTCGTGGGAAGCAGCATTAATAATCAGCTCAGCTCCCATAGTGATTTTCTCCATTTACCTGAAATATATATAAAATTAATCAGAAATCGTTTTATGGGGTAAAGATGACATCCAATTTTTCAACATGGATATCATCACCCTGAAGACTTTCAATACCTGTAATGGCACGGGCAAACTCAACCGGCTTACCCCGCTTGGCTACCAACTCAACGATCTGTCCATTGGCAACAAGTGAAACCGTTTCACCGCGCAGATCAACCGTCTGTGTCTGGCCTTTTTTAGTCCGCTGAATGACGTAAGAACCATGTGCCATAAACTGCTCACACTTGGCCTGGATCTCTTCTGAGTCTGCGCCAGGCAGTGATATACGATATCGGGTAGCATCAATCAGGGTCGAGATGGACGGTGATTTGGCGTCAACTTCCTCTGACTCCAGAATCCTTAGCCCTTCCGGCAGCACTGCGTTGAGGCGCTCCATAACTTCCAGAGCCGAGACACCTGAATCAACAACCATATCCATATACTCGGCATGTGATTCAACGCCTACGGATGTCGCTGTTCCGAACGAAAAACGGGGGTGCGGATGAAAGCCGAGGGAGAACATAATCGGGACACTTCCTCTACTAACGGCGCGGGTAAAAACGGTGATCAGCTCCAGGTGGCTCAAATAGCGCATCACCCCGGTTTTGGCAAATCGAAGACGGATACGGGAAGAGGCCGACTCATCAGGTGTGTTATTATGGTAGGGTGGAATTTCGGCCTTTTGAGCGATCCGATTTGTAACAACAGTGAAATCACAGACACCACACGCGCTGCAGCTGCCGTCACGACAATCTTTTGTTTCTGCTTCCTCAAGAGCCTTACGGCGTTCGGCCAGCAGAAAGTCGCGGGTAACGCCGCAATCAAGATGATCCCACGGCAGCACTTCATCAAGTTCACGCCGGCGCAAATACCACTCCGGATCAACACCACAGTCAGCAAATGCCCGTAGCCAGCGTTCCAAAGAAAAATGTTCGCGCCAGCCGTCAAAGCGGCACCCTAATTCAACTGCACGGATCAAAACCGCCCCGAGGCGACGATCGCCTCGAGCAAAAACCCCTTCCATAAATGAGAGCGGCGCATCCTGCCACTTGAACTTCAGCTTACGTTTCTTGAGATCGCAGTGGAGCTGGTACTGGAAGTCGGTCGTTTCCTGCATGGAGATCTGCGGTTCCCACTGAAATGGAGTATGCGCCTTGGGTACAAAGGTACTGACGGCAACATTAACATCTCCACCAACACCATTCCCCTTTGCCTGATCCTTCACCTGTCTGGCCAGCGCCGCAATCTGGGCAACATCGTCTGCCGTTTCACCCGGCAACCCGATCATGAAATAAAGTTTGATCAAACGCCAGCCTGCCTGGTAAATTGCAGCAGCTCCGGCAATCAGATCAGCCTCTGTAATTCCCTTATTGATAACTCGCCGCATCCGGTCACTACCCGCTTCCGGAGCGAGGGTAAATCCGGTCTTGCGCACCTTTTTTATCTCGTCGATCAGCTCATCCGATAAACTGCCAACCCGTAATGAGGGGAGCGATACAGCGACACGATCCTCTGCATAGCGTGCCATCAGTTCGGTGACCAATGGCGTGACGCAAGAATAGTCGCCAGTCGAAAGCGACAGTAATGATATTTCATCATAGCCTGTAGCCTTGAGCGCTTTATCAATGACGTTCAGAATTGTTTCCGGAGAGCGCTCCCGCAGTGGTCGATAGACATACCCGGCCTGGCAGAAACGACAGCCACGAGTGCAGCCACGGGCAATTTCAACCGCCACACGGTCGTGGATCGTCTTCATGAACGGGACAACCGGAGAGTCTGGATATGGCGCGACATCAAGATTTGCCAAAAAGCGGCGGCGCACAGCTGTGTGGCCTGGCTTGAGAGGGGCAATCGCTGTCAGGGTTCCATCAGATGCGTACTGCGGATCGAATAATGAAGGGATATACACACCTTCAATAGCAGACAATCGCTCCAGGAGCTGGGTTTTGCCCTCACCCAGTTTTTTTGCTTCACGCACCGCACAGGCAATATCGACAACCGCTTCTTCACCATCCCCCAACAGCACCGCGTCAAAAAAGTCCGCAAGCGGCTCCGGATTATACGCACACGGACCACCGGCAATAATCAAAGGCAACAGGCCTCCCCGGTCTTTTGCCAAGAGCGGAATACCGCCCAACCTGAGCATATTCACGATATTTGTATAGGAAAGTTCATACTGCAGAGTAAAACCGACTATGTCACAGCCCGCCAGAGGTGTGGCCGTTTCAAGCGTCGCCAGGGGAGCATCGGCGGCACGCATCTGCCTCTCCATGTCCGGCCATGGGGCAAAAACACGTTCAGCTGCAATCCCCTCGACCTCGTTAAGAACGTGGTAGAGGACTTTCAGCCCCAGGTGGCTCATGCCGACTTCATAGACATCAGGGAATGCAAGGGCAAAGCGAATATCAGCATCAATCTTACGGATAGATCCCATTTCGCCACCCATATAGCGGGCAGGTTTTTCGACAGAGAGAAGATTCATTAGAGAAATTCAGTTCTTATACAGGATTTAGATGGTCTGGAACTATAGCAAATCGGCATCTGTTCTGCAAGGGAAATAGCTGATTTTATGACTTTTTTACGTGTACGGCTGCAGCCCCTTGCACTTTCGGTTGACGGTGACTATTATTTCAATCATCCGGTAATACCGATATTACACTTAGGTGGAGGTCACATGAACACCTTGAAAACAACATTCCTGATGGCGCTCCTGACAGTACTTCTTGTGCTGATTGGCGGTGCAATTGGCGGTAGAGGAGGAATGACTACTGCGTTCCTGCTGGCCGGTGGAATGAATTTTTTCTCCTACTGGTTCTCTGACAAGATTGTTCTCAGGATGTATGGGGCACAGCCGATCGAAGAGCAGGATAACCCTCGTTTTTACGGCATGATACGACACCTGGCCGGACGGGCCGGCGTGCCGATGCCAAGAGTGTACATCATTCAGGACGACAGCCCCAACGCCTTCGCCACCGGGCGCAACCCGCAGCACGCCGCCGTTGCCGCAACAACCGGTATTATGAGATTATTGAACGACGAAGAGCTGGCAGGCGTTATGGCCCATGAGCTTGGACATGTAAAAAACCGGGATATTCTGATTTCCACGATGGCGGCTACCTTCGCCGGGACAATTACCTATCTGGCACAGATGGCACAATGGGGCGCCATGTTCGGTGGTGGACGGAGTGATGACGACGAGGGAGGCGGCGTAGTCGGCATGCTCTTCATGGCAATCCTGGCCCCTATTGCCGCAATGCTCGTGCAAATGGCAATTTCCCGTTCCCGTGAATTCGGCGCAGACGCTGCCGGAGCACGGATCAGCGGTAATCCGCTCTCACTTGCCCGGGCACTGCAGAAGCTGGAATTAGGGAGTCAGCAGATCCCGATGAATGCCAATGCCGCCACCGCGCATATGTTTATTGTCAACCCGCTGACCGGCAGCGGGATGATGTCGCTCTTTTCAACTCACCCCCCTATTCCGGAACGCGTCCACCGACTGGAAGATATATCGAGGACTCATGATTATTAGACGTACTCCGAAGACCACCTCATCTGCAAACCCACGGCAGGCGGCATGTGAAACCCTGCTACGCATCAAAAAAGAAGGCGGTTTTGCCGATCGCCTGATTGACATTGAGCTTTCCAATGGTGTGTTAATCGGACCGGACCGCGGACTCTACGCTGAGCTGGTCTTCGGTGTACTTCGCCGTCAGGGGACCCTGGATCACATCCTCCAGCAGCTGCTCGAAAAGCCGATGATAGAGCTTGACCCGCTGGCACTGGTAATCCTGAGGATCGGGCTGTACCAACTGACCTGTCTTGATCGTATTCCTGAGTCGGCTGCTGTCAACGAATCCGTCAATTTGGCAAAGATAATTACGCCGGGGACCAGTGGCCTCATCAATGCCGTCCTGCGAAACTATCTGCGCCGACGGGAGGCAATCAGTTTCCCGGATATCAACACTCACCCTGCGGCAGCGATTGCAACCCGGCACTCACAACCGGAGTGGCTCGTCGAGCAATGGATCACGCAACTTGGCGTCAGTGAAGCCCGATTGCTTGCAGAAGCATCCTCGCAGCAACCACCGTTGACGCTGCGGATCAACACGCTCCGCTCAAGTCGGGAGGAGTTGCTGCAGGAGTTCAATCGGCAGGGCATCGAAGCGACACCGTGCCGCTATTCACCTGATGGCATTGCTCTCGCGGGGCGTCATACGATCAGCACCCTTCCCGGATTTGAAGCCGGCCTGTTCGCCGTACAGGATGAAGCATCGCAAATAGCAGGTCATCTGCTGGGAGTCGAACCAGGCGAACGGGTCTGGGATGCCTGTTGCGCTCCCGGCGGTAAAACCTGTCACGTCTCCCAACTGATGGACGATTGCGGCGAATTGATTGCAACCGACATATCCCGCTCAAAGTTAACGCTCGTGCAGGACAATCTCCGCAGGCTCGGCATCAGCGCTGCCTCGACTGCAGTCGCCGACCTGCACCAACCGGACACCTTTCCCGATGGTCATTTCGACCGGATTCTACTCGATGCCCCCTGCTCGGGACTGGGCGTAATCAGACGTAATCCCGAGGCAAAGTGGCGACTTTTTTCCGGTGACGTTACCCGACTGGCAGCTGTCCAGAAAACCCTGTTAAAAAATGCGGCGACAAAGCTGAAACCGGGGGGGACACTTCTTTATTCTACCTGCTCAACATCGGAGGCTGAAAATGAGTTGGTGGTGGAGGATTTTCTTTTGCACAATCCGGGGTTTGTGCTAGAAAACCTCAACGATCTCTTTCCTGGCTGGAGCGACCTGATTGCGTTTTACGGCATGTTCAGGGTTTGGCCGCACCGGCACGGCATGGACGGCTTTTTTGCCGCTCGTATCAAACGAATACAATAAAATCAGGGAGTTCAAGAATGAAAAAAATTGCCCCTTCCATCTTGTCAGCCGACTTTACCCGGCTTGGTGATGAAATCCGTTCCGTCGAAGCGGCAGGTGCTGACTACATTCATATTGACGTCATGGATGGGCACTTTGTCCCCAACATTACAATCGGACCACTGATTGTAGATGCAGTCCGCAAGGTGACTTCACTTCCCCTTGACGTTCATCTGATGATTGAAAACCCGGATCTCTACATTCCCGAATTTTCTGCGGCCGGGGCAGACATTATCGTTGTGCATGCTGAAGCGACAAATCATCTTCATCGCAGTATCCAGCTGATTAAATCTTTTGGCAAGAAAGCCGGCGTTTCACTTAACCCCGCCACGCCGTTGAATGTTCTCGATTACATTATTAATGATCTTGATCTGGTGCTCCTGATGACGGTTAACCCCGGATTCGGCGGCCAGAGCTTCATAGATGCCTGTCTGCCAAAGATCCACTCGCTGCGGGAAATGCTGGATCGAAACGGCTCTGAGGCAGAACTTGAGGTGGACGGGGGGGTAAAACCAGGGAATATTGCCAAAATATCCCACGCCGGGGCAGATGTTTTTGTTGCCGGTAGCGCTGTTTTCGGGGCGACTGATTATACCGCTACGATTACCGAAATGAAACGCCTTGCACACGAGCCCTTACTGTAACTATGTTCAGATTCCTGCTGAATTTACTGTATTACCAATTGAGTTTTGGTTTGAGTTCCTCTACACTCACAGTCAATGTCCTCTAGCGTGCTAATCATAGATGATTCCGTTACCGTCCGGGAGCAAATCATCAGAACACTTGAGTCGGTCGAACTCTTCACGCGCTACTACGAGGCGGAGGATGGACTGGAAGGATTCAAGAAGCTTCTTTCATCCCCCGTTGATATCATCCTCTGCGATCTGGAGATGCCGCGCATGGATGGTTTCAAGTTTTTGAGCATGCTGAAATCACGGCCTGAACTTCAAGATGTCCCGGTCATTATTCTGACCGGCAGGAATGATCGGGAACGTAAGGTCAGGGGGCTTGATCAAGGTGCCAGCGATTACATCACCAAGCCGTTTGACAATGAAGAACTTGTGGCCCGGGTCAGGGTCCACCTCAAAATAAAAAAACTGCAGGATGACCTGAAAAGATCCAATGAACTTCTTCTTGAACTGTCCAACACAGATCATTTGACCGGTCTCTTCAATCGCCGTTACATGATGGAAGCACTTGAGAAAGAGGTGCAGCGCTGTATCCGCAAGAGCGGGAACCTGTCACTTATCCTGCTCGACATCGATCATTTCAAACAGGTTAATGATCGTTTTGGTCACCTTCAGGGAGATGCAGTTCTACAAAAGGTCGCGCTGCAGCTGCAGAAAGAATTGCGCAGTTATGACTGTGCCGCCAGGTACGGAGGCGAAGAGTTCGTTGCCATCCTCCCTGATTCAACACTACACGAATCTGTACTTGTGGCTGAACGTATCCGGCTTGCGGTTCATGGTACAGCCTACAGCGGACCACTAGCCGAGCTGAACCTGACCGTCAGTCTGGGAGTGGCGCGCTTTTCCCAGGGGCAGTGCCATTCCATTGATGATTTCATTAAATTCGCTGATGATGCCCTGTATCGGGCGAAAAAAAATGGCCGAAACAGGGTAGAAATCCACAACCCTGAGGATTTGAAATCCTGAGAACAAATGCTCTCGGGATTGAACCGTAAAGAAATTGCAGAAAATATCACGATTATCGTCAAGAAATGTCATTTCAGACCCTAATTCACAGCGCCACCTCCTCTCAGGCTGATGTAGAGCTCCTGAAGGCAGGTGGCGCTTGCATAATGACCGAAAAGGAATTTTTTATGACAGCACACTCTAGAGCAGCTTACCGCAATCCATTCGTCAAAATTGTAAAAGTCGTGATGTTAACTGTATCCATACTGATGCTGTGCAACAGTATGGCCGCCCATGCTGCATCGCTCGTCAAAATCGAAACACCGCCATTAACCGAGCGCTGGTTCGGAATTTACGTAGACAATGAACGGGTAGGATTTTACCGGCAACGCATAGAAAAATCAGGTGATGGCTACAAAATGGAGGGAAACGGCAGTGTCCGCATGAAGGTGATGAGTTTTTCCAAAGAAGCCTCAATGCGTGAGACATATCAGGTTTCAAAAAATTTATCCCTTCGTTCCTTTGATGTTGATCAAACCATCAATGGCTCATCATCTCACCTCAGCGGTAAAGTCATCGGTAACATTATCCAGATAAAAAGCGAGGCCAGTGGAAAAACGTCGGAAAAAGATCTTAAATTCAGAGGAGATGTCTATCCGGGACCGGCTCTCAACCTCTATCCGCTGATGCGGGGCGGCACTGCGGGAACACAATATAAAATCCAGGCGTTCGACCCGGAAGATCTGAAGATCAAGGAGATACAGATCACGATACTGGGTGCGGAAAAAACAGCCGATGGCGTGTCTGCCATCAAACTGCGAAACACATTGTACCCCTTTGTCAACAATGATATCTGGGTTGATGAGTTGGGAAATACGCTTGAAGAATCCGTACGGGAAGGCCTGGTGACTACAAAGGCTGAGCAGCCACAAGCTCTTGGCCAATTCATCAGCGATTGGGCTCTTGCCAAAAAAGATCTGATATATGACTTCAGCCTGGTTCGAACAGACGTACCGATCAAGGATCCAAAGAACCTAACCGGTCTTGCTGTAGAGATCAGTAACTGGAACGATATACTGCCACTGCTACAGGGTGGGGGGCAACGCGTGGAAAAACATGGTGAGGGACGGGTAGTCATCAAGACGGGAGTTCTGGCCAAAGATCTTGCAGATTCTGACGTACAGAATGTTACCGATGCACAACTAAGACCCGCAGATAAGATAGAATCAGATGCTCCAGAAATTAAAGCACAGGTAAAATTGCTTACGGATGGGATTAAAACTCAGGACGAGATGGCAAAAATCCTGGCTTCATGGACTTCAGACTGGTTGAAAGACACCATAGATGACGGAGGCAGCGCTGTTGAAAGTTTTAAATCAAAAAGCGGTAATTGCCAGACCCACGCCCGCCTTTATACTGCTCTGGCCCGTGCAGCAGGCATCCCGACCCGGTTTGTCTCCGGCCTGGTATATATAGAGGGGAAAGGCTTTCTTTATCACAGTTGGGCGGAGAGCTTTATCGGCAGGCGCTGGGTTTCGGTTGACCCGACTTACAACCAACTCCCGACTGATCCTACACATCTTAAACTGCTTGAAGGGCACCTTCCTGAAGATATGGCGCCGATTATTGCTATTATCGGTCGGATCAAGATGACCGTTTTGGAAACTTCATACGAGAATCAACACCTGACACGGTGAAGTTTTAAATATGCTCTTGACCCCATGAAAATGTACTGTAAAATCGCTCTAATCTCTGCCGGCACATACGCCGTTTCATTTTTTAACACAACGAGGGTTTCATGGCCACGACTGCTCTGGTAAAAGCGAATGAGAACATCCAGCATGACGAACTGATCCAACTGGTCAGTTTGATGCTGGCAGATGAAGAATACGGGGTTGAAGTATTAAAAGTTCGCGAAATAATTCGTATGCCAACCATCACCAAGATGCCAAATACGCCACACTATGTTGAGGGTGTAATCAATCTGCGCGGGAAAGTCATTCCGATTATTTCCATGCGTAAACGCTTTGGTCTGATGGAATCAGAAAACAGCAGCCAAACACGCATTATGGTGATGGATGTAGCCGGCACACTGACCGGGTTTATTGTAGATGCGGTGTCTGAAGTAATCCGGATACACAGCAGTGAAATCCAGCCGCCTCCTTCAATGGTTACCTCAGGAGGGATCGGTCAGGAGTTTATTACCGGAGTTTTCAACCATGCAGATCGCCTGCTGATAATAATGGATGTAGACCGGATGTTTTCAGATGATGAGCGGGACAGTTTTGCCAGTTAATTTAATTCGGTAAACGGGGAGATATTCCATGGCAATGAGACAAGAAACACTTGCTGCAATTAACATGACCGAAGATGCACTGATAAAAAGCCTCATCAAGGATGTCCAGGACGTTTTCATAAACATGGTCGGAGTGGAAGACCTGATGCATCTGCCGATTCAGGTTGACCTTACGACTCATTTCACAAAGTGCCTGACCGCAATGGTCGGTCTTGCAGGAACCTATAATGGCCTGGTGAGTGTGCACCTCCCCTGGCCGCTGGCTATCTCGTTCACCTCCTTGATGCTGGGAATGGAGGTTACTGAAATTGATGATGATGTAAATGATGCCATGGGAGAAATCGCCAACATGGTTGCCGGATCTTTCAAACAGCACCTCTCAAAGGGTGGGTCAGACATCCAGCTCTCGACCCCTTCCGTGGTAAACGGCTCTGATTATATCGTTTCCTCCGGAAGCAACCTTGAAAATATCACCCTCAAATTTGCCTCCGGTGACGAGTGGTTCATGGTTTCTCTCTCCATCGAAGAATAACAATGTCGCTTCCACCGTATCCGATACTGGTCGTGTCATATATGGATGAGACACGGGCAGCGCTCACGGACGTATTGAACAGATCCGGAGCCGTCGCGCTTCCCTGTGCCACGTTCTGTGAGGCGGAAAACCACGCGTTGGCTGAACTGTACAGCGGCATTTTGGTGGACCTGCCTTCCATTATCAAGGCAAAAGGTGAGGAAAAAATTGTCGCCTACACGTTAGCCAACTTTTTCCCGACGCTGCGGGTTCGAACAATGGGTGGCATGCTGGTACCAATGGCTATGCCCGGAAGTGCCAAGCAGGACAAAAGCCTCGATGACTTCCTGCATATTACCTGTGTTGCCTATTCACCCAAGAGACTACGGCAATACCGGCGCCACCCGGTCTGCCTTTCCACACTGGTTACACATAATGGCAATGAATCGCGAGGATTCACCCTGGACCTATCCTGGGGGGGTGCGTTTATCGTTGATTTACATGCAGAGCGATTCACGATTGGGGATCCGGTAATACTTACGCTGCAGGAATTCGGCTGCAGTATCCCGGCGGAGGTCCGCAGAATAAAGCCGTGGGGAATCCTTCGTCATCCACCCGGCATCGGTCTCTTGTTCAGCAGCCTGAACGAAACTGATGAGAAGGTCATTTCAAGTATTACAAGGACTCGCAAGGAGTTTGACCGCGACCGCTTGACAGTTTGAAAGCAAAACCATTTAAAATAGCTGCCGATACTCTTCCACCAATTCCCGGACACCCTTCTTCATTCCTCGTTTCCAGGGTCCTACCGCTACAAGCCGCAGGTTTTCCGGTGCAAATAGAGCCCGGGCTGTTTCCTGAAGTTCTCGGGCATTGATCCGCCGCGCCTCATTCTGATCATCTTCAATGCTCCTGACGACCCCCATCAGCTCGCCCCAGCCGTAGCGTCCCCCAAGTTCGTAGGCCGAGTCACGGCTGAATTCGAGGTCGAATATGTAGGAGTTTCGAATCCGCTCCAATTCTTCATCGGGAACGAGTTCAACGGTACTGCGAAACAGCTCCTCAAATGCCGCCTTGATCGCGTGTAATAGAGTATCGGGAGAGGTAGAGAGGTCAAAGGCAAGGCATCCGGTTTCATCATATGCACCGATTGCGCCGTCTACGGAGTAAATGATGCCCAACTCCTCCCGCAAGCGCAAGTGGAGGCGAGAACTGCCTCCGCCGGCAAGGATTCTCCGCAAAAACCGCAGGGCCATAAAGCGGTGGTCATCCCGGGCAAAGCCAAGAAATGCCAGTTGCAGGTTCATCTGACTATCGGAATCCTGCACACAGCGAATCTGGGGAGAAAACTGGCGGAACGTGACAAGCGTGGCTGCCGGTGCCTGCTCACCCTCCCACGCACCAAAACAATCGCGGGCGGCAGCAAAAACAGCGTGTTTTGCAATCGGCCCGGACACTACCAGCACCGCATTTGCGGGGACATAGTAGTTTTTCAGATGCCCGGCAAGGTCACTCAGTCCGATTGCTGCAATACTTTCCAGCGTCCCGATGGTCGGCATACCGAGTGGGTGCCGGGGCCAGAGCATTCGGCTGACAATGGTGTCGGAATTAACCTCTTCCCCCTGTTCGTTCAGATCTTCCCTCGCTTCTTCGGCGATGATCCGCTTTTCAACCTCTATCCCGGTAAGTAGCGGCCTCATCAACATCGAAGCAAAAATTTCCATACCGCGCGGTATGCTGTCTGGATGCACTCGCGAATAATAGTACGTTGATTCAGCGTCAGTGGCAGCGTTTGGAGCACCGCCGATTACCTCAAAAGCCGATTCTATTGCCAGCGATGAGGGGAATTCTGCGGTCCCCCGAAACAGGACATGCTCGAGAAAGTGCGACAACCCTTCCCGACCGGGAGGGTCATTGCGGCCACCGACTTTGAGATATATCGCCAGCTCGGCAGCGTGCAGATACCTTCTTCGTGCTTCGGCTGCCGCCGCGATCGTCCTGTCCACCGGTCTGGCCGCTGTGCCTGCCGCCGCCCAGGACAACGTGTTCAAGATCGGCCTGGTC
>JAQTXD010000146.1 GCA_028688955.1 Desulfuromonadaceae bacterium | reverse complement strand
AGGAAGAACAAGATCGTCACTTCGCCGGCATATATGCTGGCCAACCGTATCTCTGAAGTGGCTGAAGGAATCGATGCATGCGTTAAAGAAGTGGTTGGTCTGATCTGAATCTTTGTCGTGTTTCACCTGTTTTTTCCAAAAAAGGATACCTCTGATGAAGCTGTACCTGTTCTGTCTTTTCGCCACCATAACCGCCTTTACCTATTGGCTGCGCCATATCAATCTGCAGCATCTCAAGCAACATGGCGATACGGTGCCGGAAGGTTTTGAAGACGCAATCAGCGCTGAAAAACTGCGGAGCAGCTCCGCCTACACGTTCGACTCCAGCCGTTTGGGGTTGTGGGATTCACTACTCGATAATGCGCTGTTGATCATCTTCCTCTTCGGCGGGGTGATTGCAATCTATGATCGTTATGTCGGCACGTTAAGCACTTCCCCTACGATCTCGGCGATCCTCTTCTTTCTGCTGCTGACCTGGGTTTCAACGCTGTTCGGCATCCCCTTTGACCTGTACGGTACCTTTCGCATCGAGGCGCGCTACGGCTTCAACACGACTACACCGCGGCTCTGGATAGCTGATTTCCTCAAATCACAGCTCATCGGCGCGATCATGCTGTCATTCCTGGTGGCGGTCGTGTTCCAGCTGATCCAGTGGAGTCCACAGAGCTGGTGGCTCTGGGTGTGGGGCTTCATGGCGCTTTTCAGCCTGTTTATGATGTTTATCTCGCCCTACGTGATCGAACCGCTCTTCAACACGTTCGAGCCGGTTGTGGAAGAGGGGCTGGAGGGTGAAATCCGGGCCATGATGGAGAAGGTCGGGCTGAAGGTGGGCAAGGTGATGCAGATGGACGCATCGAGGCGGAGCAAGCATTCCAACGCCTATTTTACCGGCATCGGCAGGGTCAAGCGCATCGTGCTGTACGACACACTGATCAAGCAGATGAGCCATGGCGAAATCGTGGCGGTGCTGGCTCACGAGATCGGCCACTGGAAAAAGGGGCATATCTGGAAACGGTTATTGTGGGCCGAGCTCATGGCATTTGGCGGTTCCTGGATCAGCTTCAAGCTGCTGGCGTGGCCGGGACTGCCGGGGCTTTTGGGCCTGCCTGCCGAGATCTCGCTGCCGGCTAAAATGGTGGTGCTCGGCTTTGTCTCCTCACTGGCTCTGTTTCCGCTCGGGCCGTTTTCAGCCTGGCGTTCGCGCTGCCACGAGCGGGAGGCCGACCGCTACGCCTGTGACCTGACCGGAAAACCTGAGGAGCTGGCTTCGGCGATGGTCAAGCTGTCGGTCGAAAACCTGTCCAACCTGTTCCCGCATCCATTCTACGCCGCTTTTTATTACTCACATCCGCCGGCAGTTGAACGGGTTCGAGCCCTAAGGATGACTTTCTTGAGTTAACAATGTTACTTGAGATGGAGGCAACTCTGCAACTTTTGTTACATCTGTTAATTCGCGTTGCAGCGGTTCCAACTCAGTTTCGATCGGTCCCGCAGCCGCAATATTCCCTGTCCCCTGCAATATTACGTACTCCGCCCTTACGCGATTAGTCGGTCGACGCCATTACAACCCATTGATTTAACACGACATAAATTTATTAATAAAATGGCACAGAGGCTGCTTGTTGATAATGCCTACAGGTGGCGGGATCCACCTTTATAGCGTATGGGGATTTGTTTCCCCTGGGACAGCAGAGTTGCACGTCCCCGGATATGGTGGGGCATGCCTGAAAATCTTACCACCAAGATTCTTAAATCCCATCGCGTTGGCGGAACACTGGCTCCGGGAACAGAGAGTCCATCCGAATCGACCATACCCTGCTTACGCATTGACTACCGGAGGCGGCATCATTGTTGCCGGCGAGAATTATGGACAGGGACCTTCACACGAACATGCCGCCATTGCACCCGTTATCTAGTTAAACAGAACCATCATTGAAAAGGAGCAACACCATGGCAAAAGTGGCTTTTGTTGACCAGGACATGTGTATCGGATGCGGAATTTGTGTTGATAATCTTCCGGACGTATTTCATCTGACCACAGACGGCAAAGCGGAATGCTTTGATCCGAACGGGGCTACTGAAGAGGAAATACAGCTTCAGGCCATCGATTTATGTCCGGTGACCTGCATCGGCTGGAAATAGCCTCATCTACTTCTTTGCTGAGGATTTGAGGATATTCCCGGAAGGGATTGTTTTTGAAATTCCAAGACGCTGCAGTTGCAGAAGGGAGCGCGAACATGAGCACTATAAGTTACGACAAGGTGTGTTACCGGACAGAACAGCAGGAGGAAAATGTCGCCCTGCGCAATCTCAAGACCGGCCAGATTGGATACACCTTCGGATGTACCAGAGAAGGGGAAACCGTCCAGGTTAAACTCGCCAACGGTGAGCTGGATACATGGAGTCGGGATGAATGCACGGAAGTCGTTTCGGAGCCGTCGTTATAGATACCGGCAAAACGGTATCAGGATCGGAGTGAGTGGGACATGCCGGCATATGTTGTCACCTGGTTCCGTCGCCATCGGTGATGCCCTCCCTTTATGTTAATACACCGCACACTAACATCTGATCAAAGGAGGGCATTCCTATGAATATCTTTGATTTCGCAATGAAAATGGAACTTGATGGCAAGGCATATTATCAAAAACTGGCTGCTGATACTAGCGATAGCGGGTTGAAAAGTATTTTTTCCACCTTGGCGTCTGACGAGCAGAAGCATTATGAGGTCATCTTGGCCATTAAATCAGGAACTGAGCTGAAAATGATCGATAGCACGGTCCTTGATGAGGCGAAAAACCTTTTTGAGCTGTTAATGACGGACAAAAATGCCTCAGTTGTCCTGAAAAAATCCCTGGATGGTTATCAGTATGCCCGGAAAATGGAGGCCGACAGCGTTAAGCTCTATGAGGATATGGCAAAAAAGGAAGACGATCCGGAAATTGTACAGCTCCTGCTCAGGATTGCTAATGAGGAGAAGAAGCATTTCAACATACTGGATAATCTGTATGATTTTGTCCTGGCGCCGCAATATTTCCTGGCTTGGGGCGAGTTCAGCAATCTGAAGGAGTTTTAGTGAATTCAGTAGTGGGTTCTCTTGCAGGGGCGCTGAACAGACACCCCGGAGGAAACCAATGGATGCCAGGTTGCGCATGATACTGCGGGTTCAGGAGTTGCTCAGGTGATACGAACAGATGCGGCGCTAAAAAAAGCTGGGACGGCGTGCCTGACATGCGGCAACGGAGCGCCCCTGCTCTACTGGTGCGAAACCTGTCAGCAATTGGTGTCGGATAAACGCTGCCCAAGCTGCGGACTGAAGAGCCGTAAGGTCCGCCCGCCCGCCAATAATAGTGAGGTGAAGATCAAGACGCCGCTAACCTGAAGAAAGGGGCGCATGCATAATCAAGCCCTATTCTGTTTTCTTGCCACGGTAATGTTCAGTCTCTCAATGAGTTCCGGTTGCAGCAGCCCACATTTGTTAAATAAAAATATCACATAAGTCATCATATATCGAGTTCACCCGAATCCTCCACGATAATTTCCAATTCGGCCAGAGCCATCTCTTTTAATCCCAAAAACTGTACTTCAGGAGAAGACACCAGTGACAGGGAGGTATCCGGATTGAGCGATTTACCAACTTTTTTGCAGGCCATATCAGCCAATCGTACAATAACCAATAAAATATCATTGCCGTCAAAATCCTCTTTATGATGGTTGACGGCGATAGAACAGTATGCTTCCGGCAGACTCCATGATTTCAACAGATTGTAGCCGACCTCTTCGTGCATTCTGTCAAGAATTTCATTGATGAGCGTTTCCGAAAAGGTGGCTTTTGTTTCCTTATTGCGGTGGATGTCATCAAGCACTTTGAGCAAAGCCAGTTGCCCGATATCGTGTAACAGCCCACCCATAAAGCTTTCAGCAGCCAGATTGGCATAGCTGGCCTTCTTGGCCAGCCATTTTGCTCCTGTTGCACAGGCAAGCGAATGAATCCAGAGCTTCTGCATGGAACTGTTCAGGAACTCGTTTTCAGAACGGTACAACTCGTACTGGGAAGCTATCATAACCATGTTAGCTACTTCCTGGGCACCAAGCCTGACGATGGCATCCTTGATTGTGGCAATTGATGATAGCCCGGCATAGTAGGATGAGTTGGCTACTCTGAGCACCTGACTGGCCAGGGATTGATCTTCACTGATCATCTCGATAACTTCTTCCATCTTGAAGTCACGACGGACGAGCATCTGCTGGAGCTTGACTGCGACAGAATTAAATACCGGCAGACCCTGCAGATCCTCTTGAAGGTGCTCTTTGATCAATTCAATAAGGGGCTTTTCAGCTGACATCATTTCGTAACTCCCAATACTCTTCGCAATTCAGCCAATGTCCGCGGTTTGCCTAATCGCGGTAGATCAGTGATAATTTCACTCATTGACACCTCCCCGCGGGCTCCTTTGACAAGACCATCCTCAATCAGTGTCACCATGCCGGAGGTTTCAATACTGATTTTACGGATTTCGTAAGAACTTTTTTTATCCAGGATGGCACTTTTTACCATTTCATTCATTACCAGTAGTTCAAAACCCCCTACTCTGCCGCGATAGCCGCTAAATCGGCAGGCTTTGCAGCCGCGCCCGTGTTTAAATTCGCTACCAGCCAGATCGTTGGCGGTGACATTCAATCTGCTCAGGTCGAGAGGTGTTGGAATATACGGTTC
>JAQTXD010000145.1 GCA_028688955.1 Desulfuromonadaceae bacterium | reverse complement strand
CCTGAAGCAGTTGATTCAACAATTCGGTCTGGACCGTTATCTCTTCGAGCATTTTTTTCAGTTCCATTTGTTCGGGACTCCACCATGTACGGTTACTATTCGTGATGATCAAACTGTGGAGCGACCTTGCGGCTCTCCTGACGGATGATATCCTTTTCGATTATTTTAGCGATCCCCAAACCGCCGCCCCGCTTCACCGAGGCATCGGCATAGGCCTGATCGAGCATTGATCGATATACTTCTTCGCCGTGACCGCCGCCGGTTAACGTATCTTTTCCGACTGTTGAGCGCATCGATTTCATCATCATGCCAACGAACAGCGCTTCAAAATCCTGGGAAATTTTTTTGGCCTGTTGCCGCTGTTTCTCGGTCACTCCGGCACCGACACGTGACGATGCACGCTGAAGCTGGCGCGCCTTATCCGCCGCGGTTTCTGATGCATCCGGTGTTGCTGTGGCAGTTTTTATGTCCATTTGTTCTTATCGTCCCGGCACCAGCAATTGTTGAGTACTAAATTATCGTAAGCTCCGCCTGCAGTGCCCCTGCTGCTTTGGCCGCCTGGAGAATGCTGATCAGATCTCGCGGCGTAACCCCCAGCATATTAAGTGCCCGGACAACATCGCCGATACTGACACCTTCCTGCAGTACCAGCAGCCGCCGGCTATCCTCTACAACTTTCAAATCGGTGCGCGGCACAACCTTTGTCTCACCGGTCTTGCTAAGCGGCGCCGGTTGGGATACCAGCGGTGTTTCCTTGATAACGAGGGACAGGCTGCCGTGAGTTACCGCCACGGTTGACATCCGCACGTTATCTCCCATGACAACGGTACCGGTGCGTTCATTCAGGACAACCCGGGCCAGCATATCCGGCGTAACCTCAAGCCGCTCCAGAGCCGCTACAAACTCGACGGCACGATTCGCGTAGCCTGCCGGGATCGTCAGGGCCACTGAACCCGGGTCGTTGCTGACAGCAACCGCGCTCTTGAACTTATCATTTACCGCAGCGACGATTCGCGAGGCGGTGGTGAAATCGGCAACATTCAGGTTCAGACTTAATACGGATTTGCCGGTCAGGGTGTTGGGAAGCTCCCTCTCTACCAACGCCCCGTTCGGCACTCGTCCGGCCGTTGGATGGTTTTTCTGGGCCGTTGCCCCCTGCCCGCCAAAGGCAAAAGAATTCGTCAGGATCGACCCTTGAGCCACCGCATATACCTGGTTATCGGCGCCTCTCAGAGGGGCCATCAGCAGTGTGCCGCCGGCGATACTTTTGGCATCCCCAAGGGACGAAACAAGCACATCCAGACGATTCCCCTGTTTTGCAAACGGAGGGAGGGTCGCCGTCACCATGACAGCTGCTACGTTTTTGACCTTGATGTCATTCATGGACGTGGTAATCCCCATCCGCTCGAGCATATTCACCACAGATTGTATCTGAATCTTTGCCTGATCACTGTCTCCGGAGCCGCTAAGACCGACCACCAGACCATATCCCATCAACTGGTTATCCCGCACCCCTTCAAACGAAGCGAGATCCTTGATCCGGATCGCATGAGCACTGGTTGTAACTGACAAGACGACGACTAACAGCAGAATGGATGCAATGAGCTTCATAAGGTTACCTTTAGTAAATGTACAAGCATGGTGTTCTCAGAACGGCCAGATCCTGTCCAGGATATTCATCAGCCAGCCCGGACTCTGCCGGTCAGAGATGATTCCACGACCTGAATAGCTGATGCGCGCATCGGCAATATAGATCGAATTGATGGTATTGTCGGGGGAAATATCACGTGAGCGCACGACCCCTTCCAGCACAATGATCTGATCTTCTTCATTGACCTTGATATTGCGCCGCCCTTCTATCATCAGGTTTCCGTTCGGGTGAACATCCATGACACGGGCTGTGATAGTCGCCTTCAGGTTTTCCTGACGCGAGGTTGAGCCGGCACCCTGAAACTTGGAGCTCGAACTCGCGCTGATCAGCTTGGCCAAATCGGCAAAATTCTTGTTTACTATTGAAGATGCCTCAAGCCCCAGCAGATTAGGGATCCCGGCGCTCATGGAACTGTCACGCGATGTGCCTGTTTTAGCTTCCTTGGAAGCACTGGCCGTCTCGGAAATCACAATGGTTACGATGTCCCCCCTGCGACGGGCCTTCATGTCGTCTGTCATGCCGGCAGATGATGACTGCCAGATTGAGCCGTTAGAATAGTCTGCAGGTTGCCGTGGTGTCGGATCTTCAAAGCCGGCGGTTTTAATGTCTGTTTTCTCTATGGCACACCCGGTCAGGAGCAGCGCCAGCAGAAGCAGTGATGTATATTTCATTGACCTTCCTTCAACCTTATCCCTTGAAACAAGGACAAAGCACGTTTAACGAAGCTGTTCTCGCACCGAGAGCAGACTCTCGGCTATTGGTTAATATTCAGAATTGCACCTGCACGGTAGATGCGTCAATAACCCGGCCCGATATTTCCTTGAGGGAGCTCAGGTTCTGAACTCTGACGATATCTCCCTCGGCGCCCGAGCTCCGGGCTTTACCGGAAACGGAAATCTTCATGACCTCGTTTTCCGCAACGATGGTCACAATCTGCCCGACCTTAACCAGCGGCACCTTTTCCACCTGGTCCGCTCGCAGCGGCTGATTGGCCTTGATTGTTGTGCGTGTTTTTTTACCAATTACTTCATCGACTGTCCTGACGGCATGACTGGAGTTATAGGTGATTTCCCGCTTTTGCGACACAACATCCGCGGCAGAGACGACTTCGCCCTGGGCAATCTGGTGCAGCGCGACAACGGTATCGGCCAGCGCTTCCACTTCAATCCGCACCGTGATATTGCGCAGCACCCTCTCTTTCTGGCGAGCGACAACCGCAATGCTGGTGGTTCCCCACCCTCCCCACTGCTGTTGCGGTTTGACCTCGTAGTCAATCGCCCCCTCCGGAAGTTTCGCAGCACCGGTTATGTTCATCCGGCGGATGCTGACATCCCATCCCATGCCGGCAGTACGGCTTGTAACAAAAGCGGTAACAGCCTCACGAACCTCCTGTTCACGGTCGGTTGCAGAAAACGAAGGGTGCGGACAGAACACGCCGAAAATAAGTAACCACAGAAACATATGGGACAGTAATCGTTTCATAAAAGCTCAGGCCCGGTTCTATCGTTTCAGGTTGTTCGCCGTCTGCAGCATCTCGTCCGAAGCGGTGACCGCCTTGGAATTGATCTCGTACGCACGCTGACCGATGATCATGTTAACCATCTCTTCTGCAACGTTAACGTTACTCATCTCCAAAATCCCCTGGGAGATCGTGCCGGTCCCGGTCGTTCCAGGGGTGAGGCCGGTCGTAGCGGTTCCGGATGCATCGGTGGGGAGATATATGTTTTTCCCCTGGCTTGAGAGGCCCGACGGGTTGGCAAAAGTCGCCAGCTGGATATTTCCTACTTGAGTTGTCGCATTCTGTCCGGCTACCTGTACTGAAACAATGCCATCGCTGCCGATATTTATCTTGGTGGTAGCGGGGAGTGTCACAATCGGAGGGTCAAGGGGGTTACCATCAGCAGTCACAATTTGCCTGTTGCTGTCGAGCTTGAAAGCACCGGACTTTGAATAGCCGGGCGTACCGTCCGGGAGCGTAATCTGGAAAAAACCGTCACCTTCGATAGCGATGTCCAGCTCATTACCGGTCTGGGTAAAATCTCCCGGAGTGAATATTTTTGTAACCGATGCGAGCCGGCTTCCCAGGCCGATCTGGATTCCGGTCGGCACCTGGGTGGTATTAGTAGCCGGAGACCCGGTTGTTTTCAGGTTCTGGTAGATCAGATCCTGAAAATCTGCCCGGCTCCGTTTGAAACCGGTTGTGTTGACGTTGGCCAGGTTATTGGCAACAACGTCGATGCTCTTCTGTTGTCCCTGCATACCGGATGCAGCGGTCCAGAGTGAACGAATCATGGTATAGCTCCTTGTATGATTTAAAGTGTATTAGACCCTGCCCAGTTCATTGGCGGCTTTTGTGGTCATATCGTCAAATCCTTTTATAACCTTTGAACATGCTTCAAAATAACGGTTTGTCTCGATCATCTGCACCATCTCCGAAATGCTCGAGACATTAGATCCTTCGATGAAACCCTGCTGGACAGGGGCCTTGGCCGCCTGCGGCCCCTCCTGCGGATTTGCAGGTACAAACAGTGCGTTGCCAACCTTGGTCAGTGCATACGGTTTTGCAAAATCAACGACAGAGACCACTCCGGCTTCTGTGCCGTCAACCGTGACCCCCCCCTTGGCATCTATTTCAACCCGGCTTCCCTGGATGCGGACGGCAGCGCCGCCAGCCCCCTGTACCGGATAACCATCTACTGTCACCAGGGTTCCATCAGCAGCTGTGCGAAAATTGCCCTGGCGCGTATAGGCGGTCCCTTCCGGAGTAGTAACAGCAAAGAAGCCGTCACCATCAAGCGCCAGATCCAGCGGGTTGCCACTCTGGCTTATCGGGCCGGCGGCATAATCAATATAAATATTTTCCTTCTGCATAATAGGATCGGCGGTCATGTTCTGCGGCACGGCCGGCGGGTTGACCGCCCCGGCAAGCAAACCTTCAAACGACATCGCATCCTTTTTATACCCGGGGGTATTAATATTTGCCAGGTTGTTGCTGATGACTTCCAGGCGTCGCATTGCGGCCAGACTCCCCGACACGGCTGCGTATATACCACTATTCATACACGTTCTCCCTCTGTTAGTTCCGATGCAACCTGAGACGCGAGCGCAACCTGACCATAGCCTGACTGATTATCTGTTAAATCCGGGACTCCGGCAGCCCAAGCGCCTCACC
>JAQTXD010000144.1 GCA_028688955.1 Desulfuromonadaceae bacterium | reverse complement strand
TCGCCAAAATGGATCTTGACCGCCGTCAGGTCACCCTCGGCGACGACCTGCCGGAGCCCCGCAACGGCCAGCAGTTTGGCTATCTTGTCGAACAGGTTTTCCTTGTGGCTGGCACGCATGTCGCTGAAATAAACTTTGCTCATGTTTTCCTCCGTACGGTGTCAAAAAGTATCCCCTTCACGAGGGTCGGTAATGATTTCCGATAGAATACCCGCTTGACCGGCTGCTGGCAAGAGCAGTTCACCCGGTTTTTACCAGTACCTCAAGCGGTTGGGGCGTGCCGTGTAGACATTGGAGATGATCCCGGGTCAGCCGTTTGTCTTTTTAGTGGGAGCGATAAATGCGAATTGAATCCGCGTGGTGTCTTGCGAGGTGTCCGGGGGGAGGCGGACAGGTATGGAAACTGTCAGGGCGTCAGTTCTCTGATGATTTCCGTTTGACGCCGCGCGATGAGCATGCCGATCTGGTCTTCGCTGCTTTTATCATGCTCAAACAGGAAAATGCAGCGAAACAGCCTGTTCTGCTGGTATACCCGTGCCAGCTTTGCCAGTAAACGCGTTGTGCCTGGTGTTTGATGCGGCTTTAAAGGCATCGCGATGGTGAGGTGAAAAAATGAGAAATTTTCCAATAAGTTGCGGTCGGGAATGTTGACAGCGCAGCCATCAAGCGACAGATCCAGCATCCGGCCATTGAATTTGGTGGCGCCGGCTTCCAGTTCGATCACGGGAGGCACCTGCATGCGCACCCTGACGGATCTGCGCCGGTTGGAATGCACATCGACATAGTGCAGATCGGAAAGGGCAATCTCCCCCGTCTCTTTATCGTAGAGTGCATGCGCATATACGTGATGCTGAAACGGCGATCCCTTGATGATAGTGTACTCGCTAAACTCGATAACGCGCGCCTGGACCTCGCTGGTGCGGCAAACAAGGCTGTCCTCAGCATGAGTGAAAAGTTTGGCCGGTGCGGAGACAGGCACCTCTTTGTAGTAGTTGAGAAGCTGGACGTCAGCGTGTGGCCGCAGGCTGGCCAGCGTGGACAGATCATCCTCGATCGTGCTCTCGCCGCTGTTTTCCAGTCGGCAGAAAAAATTGTTATCAGAGGTTTCTATGTTCACCACGGCTTTACCTGTCTTGTTGATAGCGACTTGATTTTTTATAGCGTGCAATGCCTTGCGGAAGCGTCAGGTTTAAGCCTGTTGACGCCAGTTGAAAGCGCGCAGTTGAATTTCAGCCAGTCTGTTGGGGTTAATGCCTATGGAGGTGAGTTTCGCTGCCGCTGACGACGTATCGAGATCTTCAAGGTGCTCCATGACCCGCAGCAGAGTGCCGTAAGGCCCCGCATAATTGGTCAGTGCGGCGGCAACCTCTTCATTGAGGTTGAGGTTGGCGATGATATCTTCGATGGCAACATCGTAGATGCTCTCCATCAGCGAGAGGATGCCGGTCATAAAGGCCCGATCGGCGGATTCTCCGTCAAATTGCAGGGTAGGATGGATAAAGACCAGCTGTTCCATGAGCCCCGCCCGCGTTGCGGCCATATCAACAAGCGGGTGGTCAAAGGCATCATCGCCATCAGCGGCAAACAGGGCCAGCTGTATCCACCGCTTGATCTGCACTCTTCCGGTCATTGCGATGGCGTGGGCCACCCCCTGGATTTTGTGGCGCTGCCCGAATGCGACCGAATTGACGAGCATCAACAGCTTGTATGTCAGTGACGGGCTGCTGCGGAACGCCTGTTCTATTATCTCGATGCGGGCATCTTCGGCCAAAAGGCGCATCAGTTTGAGGAGTGTTGTCGCATCTTCGTCCATCTTCTTTTTCTTGATAATGTCCGGTCGGGCAAAATAATAACCCTGAAAGTAGTCGAAGCCGAGGGTGTGGCATGCCACAAACTGCTCGACGCTCTCGACCTTCTCGGCGAGCAGTTTGCAGGGGTAGGGGCGCAACTGCTCAATGATGTCGGGAAGGGTCTCCAGTGGTGTCTGGAGCAGGTCTATTTTGACTATGTCGATGATGGCATATAATTCGGTGAAGTTCGGGCTGTATTCGTGGTCATCCAGTGCCAGGATAAAGCCGGCGTTCTTGAGTGCCAGGCAGCGCTCGATCAGTAGCGGCGACGGCTCGATGGACTCCAGCAGTTCGATGATGACATGTTCCTGGGGAAGCAGTTCCAATACTTCGTCCATCAGCATGTCGAAATCGACATTGATGAATCCTTTGCGCCCACCCAGAAGTTCCACAATGCCGAACGATGCGAGGGTGTTGACGATCACATTGGCTGTGGCACGTCCTGCATCCTGTATATCGGCTTCATTAACATCCGTCGAGCGAAAGAGGAGTTCATAGCCGTAGAGATGCTCGTTCCTGTCCAAAATAGGTTGTCGGCCGATGATGCAGTTCTTGCTCATGCTTCATTCCCGTTACCAATAAAATGTATTGCTGAAGCATTTCTGTTCAATACCCTCTTCTTGTAAATTTGCCGACTATTCTACTGGCATTTCTTGCATATGTGAATAGATATTATGTACACAGCTTCATAAACTTTATGATCATTCCCCCCGGATATTTTTTTGTGAAAGTGATATTATTGACCAGCGTCAAGTAATCTCTGTAAAAGCTGGTATACTCTTCGGACACCTTATAAACAAACTCATTCGAGATTACTCGAATACCACCAACAGAGGAGGAAACAAAATGAGCATGTTTTGTAACCAATGTGAGCAGGCAGCAAACGGAGTCGGTTGTAATATTTCGGGCGTGTGCGGCAAGAAACCGGATGTCGCGGCACTGCAGGATCATCTTCTTTACGGCCTGAAGAGTCTGGCGCTCTACGCCGACAAGCTGGGTCGTGACGCCGAGATCGACCGTTTTACCATTGAGGGGCTCTTTACGACCGTTACCAACGTGGATTTCGAGCCGGCACGCATCGGCGGCATGATCAAGCGCTGCTACGAACTGAAAGAGAAGGCCAAGGCTGCTGCAGGCGTTGCCCTTTCCGGCCCGGTAGCCGACTGGAAACCTGTTGACGATCTGGCCGGCATGGTAGCTCAGGGTGAAGCGCACGGCATCAACACCCAGCATGTGAACGAAGATATTCGTTCCGTGATCGAGATCCTCATGTACGGCCTGAAGGGTATGGCCGCTTATATGGATCACGCCATGATCCTCGGCAAAACCGATGATGAAGTCATGGCCTTTTTCCAGAAAGCGCTCGCAGCGACAACCGATGCCAGCCTGGGACTGATGGATTTTGTCGGCCTCTCCATGGAGTGCGGCAAGCAGAACCTGACGGTCATGGGCCTTCTGAACAATGCCCATACCGATGCCTACGGCCACCCGGTACCGACCGCAGTGCAGCTCGGCACCAAAGCGGGCAAAGCCATTCTGGTGACCGGACATGATCTGAAAATGCTGGAAGAGCTGCTCAAGCAGACCGAAGGGAAGGGGATCAACATCTACACCCACGGCGAGATGCTCCCGGCCCACGGTTATCCCGGGCTGAAGAAGTACACGCACCTGGTCGGCAACTTCGGCGGTGCATGGCAGGACCAGGCCAAGGAATTTGTCAACTTCCCCGGCTCGATCATCTTCAACACCAACTGCATCCAGAAACCGTCCGACAGTTACAAAGACCGCCTTTACACCTGGGGCCTCGTCGCCTGGCCGGATGTAAAGCATGTTGACGGCTGGGATTTCTCGGCGGTCATCAACAAGGCCCTCGAACTCCCCGGCTTCCCCGACAACCCGGGCCAGGAAATTCTGACCGGCTTCGGTCACAACGCCGTGCTGGGAGTCGCCGACAAGGTCGTTGCCGCTGTCAAGTCCGGTGCGATCAAGCACTTCTTCCTCATCGGCGGCTGCGACGGCGCCAAGTCGGGACGTAACTACTACACCGAATTTGCCGAGAAACTCCCCCAGGATACGGTTATCCTGACGCTCGCCTGCGGCAAGTACCGTTTCAACAAGCTTGAATTCGGCGACATCGGTGGCATCCCGCGTCTGCTTGACGTCGGACAGTGCAACGACGCCTACTCGGCGATCCAGATTGCCGTTGCCCTGGCGGGTGCCTTTGAATGCGGCGTCAACGACCTGCCGCTCTCGATGATTCTTTCCTGGTACGAGCAGAAGGCGGTTGTTATCCTCCTGACCCTGTTCCACCTCGGCATCAAGAACATCAAGCTCGGACCGACACTGCCGGCATTTATAACACCGAATGTTCTTAACTTCCTGGTTGAGAACTTCAATATTGCACCGATTACAACCGCTGAGGCTGATATCAAGGCGATTCTTGGCTAATCGTATGGCATAGGCTGAACTTTTACGCCCCCGACGGGAATTCCGTCGGGGGCGTTCTGTTTTTTATCTGTGAGCGGAAAGGTGCGCTTCAGGTACTGTCTTACTTAATAAGAAACCTGTTAGAATATGTTTGCAATATCTATATATGATAATGTACAAAAAACGCTGCTATGAAATTTCCTTACAACCAACCAATACCATGCCATAGGTTATCTATTTACCTGCTTGCCGCTTTGCTACTGTATGCCGCTCCTGTGACCGCTGATGTCAGGCAGGATGCTGAAGCGGCGGTGTCCAGCCTGCATCAGAATGCCTCTGCCCAACAGTTTTCGGATGACATGAAAAGCCTTGGGCTGGTTTTTGAGGTCGCCCGCCGCTATTTTTTGAATAATGAAAAAGAGAACTCAGACAGGTTTTATCTGTTGGCGTTGCAGAAATCACGGGTCATTGATGCAATGCTCAAAGACTCTCAGATTGCGCTGGCGCCCGGGACATCCGTCCTGCAGCCCGCGCCTGACCAGATGGTCCCGGTTGAGGT
>JAQTXD010000143.1 GCA_028688955.1 Desulfuromonadaceae bacterium | reverse complement strand
TGTGCCGAAAATATGAGGCAGGCTGAGTAACTGGATGTAAACATCGGTGAGCGGTGGTATTTGTGAGCAAGGAACGACCCGGTCTACCCCGGGAAATGATTCAAACAAAGGAATCAGCGGTGGGTCAACCTCAAAAACGACCGTGCCGCCCCGTTCTGCCACTAGAGGGATATAGCGGGCGAACTGGATAACATCACCCATACCCTGCTCTCCGTAGATCAGAATACTTCTGCCGTTCAGCGGCGAACCATCCCAGCGCGGCTGTCGATAGCGGCGTGGATCAATATTGAATTTTCCCACCGCCAGCCGCGCCTCGAAATTGGCAAAACCGTTCCTGTAATCACCGTTGCGGAGCTGGATAAACGCCATGTTATACACGGCTTCAACACAATCGGGCTTGATAGCCAGAATTTTCTGGCACGTATCAAAAGCTGCTGCATTCTTCTGCTGCGCCGACAAGGCGCTACCGAGGTTCAGGAGTATTTCCACCGATTCCGGTTTTAACCCGTGTGCCTTGCGTAGGCAAAACTCTGCTTCTGGATAAGCCTTCTGCTTCAGTCTAATCTCGCCGAGAGCGAACCAGATAGCCGGGCTATCAGGACTATCTAAAAGAGCCTGTCTATACGCCTGCTCTGCCTTAACGAGCTGCCCGGCGCTGTCATAGGCCCGCCCGAGATTGAACAAGACAGACGGATCATCCGGCAGCTGCAGGAGAAGATTGTTCAGTTCGGGAAGGGCGGAATCCGGGTCATCATTTTCGATGGATGCCAGCCCCTTCTTGAAAGAGGCTTCCTGCCTTTCGGACAAGGCTGCCTCTTCATGTTCCTGCTGCGGCAACTGCTGCCGGAGCGTTTGGGCAATTTCGCTAACAACGGACTGCCAATCTCCCGGTTTAGGTTGACGGAAAAGACGCGCGGCCGGATACCATGGTGAATCATTTCGGCCAAGCATCCAGCGCCAGTCAGGCGTGTTGGCCAGCAAGATCCAGACCGGTCTGCCAAGAGCACCGACCAGATGAGCAACAGCTGTATCAACCGTTATTACAAGATCAAGATTGGCCAGCAGGGCAGCCGTATCGGAAAAATCATGCAGATGTCCCGTCAAATCTGTCAGGCGTCCATCCCGTGGGACTTCATCTGCGGCGGGCCCCACTTGGAGGCTGTAGCAGCTGACACCGGAAATCGCCAGCAGGGGGGCAATCTCAGCCAGAGGGCAGGAACGGTCACGATCCATTGGATTGGATTCACTGCCGCGCCAGACAAGCCCAACCCTGAATTTCTTATCTTCCGACAGCATTTGGCGCCAGGCCGCAACTTTGGACGGATCGGGAACAAGATAGGGAATCGGGGCAGGTACGGTATCGAGAGTTGTCTCAAAAACATGAGGGAGGCTTAACAGCGGAATATGGCAGTCAGTGACCGGAGGCACCCCGGATTTAGCAATAACCCTCTCGACTCCGGACAATGTCGACAGCAGTGACACCAGGGGCTGCTGCACCTCCAGCACCACACTCCCTCCCAACCTGGTCACCAACGGGATATAGCGGCTGAACTGGATGGCATCGCCAAGTCCCTGTTCACAGTAGATTAGGATACTGCGCCCATTCAGAGAAGAACCATCCCAGCGCGGCTGGGCATAGATGCGGCTGTCCGCATTTTTGATGGCCGCAAAACGTGTCTCGTAATCGGCAAAACCTGCGGCCAGATTGCCGGCGCGAAGCAGGTGGATTGACCGGTTGTAGCGGGCTTTAACATTATCAGCGGCAAGAGCAAGAACCGATTCGTAACAAGCGAAGGCTTCACCAGAGCGCCCCTGTTTATCAAGGGCATAACCAAGATTCAGAATTGTTTCCGGAGATTCGGGGGCCAGCGACTGCGTGCGCCGGAAACAGAGCTCAGCCTCCGGATAATCACCCTTTTCCATGCATGATATTCCCCTGCGGAACCACTCTTCCGGGTTATCCGCTCCCGGAATGTAATCATTAAGCGGCGGTCTAGACATCGCCGTGGGCCCGGCCGGAAACCGCCACCAGGAACTTCTCCAGACCTGTTATGCAATCCCTGTCCCGGTAGATCCTGTGCTTGTTTCTGCGAATCCCGGTTGAAACATCATTGCGCCACTGCTTATCCAGTGCCACCCTGGTTGCAATCGAGATATATTCGTCACTGTTGGCGGCGATTGTTTCTTCAACACCCATCATCTTCAAAATCGCATAGGCATGCCTGCCGCGCATGAACGCCCCTGGCATGGTCACAACCGGCTTGTTGAACGGTAGCGATTCAAATACCGTATTGCATCCCGACCATTCGATGCTGTCAAGAAAGATATCCGCCCTTGCATTGAGCGCAGAGAAATCCGCCTCGTCAAGGTGCGGCACCACAGAGACATAATCGGCGGCGTTCAGCCCCTGGCTCTGGAAAGCCAGTTCAAGCCTCTGAATAAATTTATCCGTCAGCTCGGAAACCTGGCTGGCGATGAATACGAAACGGGCATTTTGAACGTGACCAGCAATTGCGGGAAAAACGAAATCATATTGAGGCAGATATTTCAGAAGGTTCTGACTGCAGAGAAACATCACATCATGTTTTTCAAGCCCGGGAATGACAAGGTTTGAGGAAACTTCCGTACCAGGATCGACGGGTTCATACCATATGGACAGGTTGGGAAGCCGAACCAGTTTTTCGCTATAATGCACGTCACCATCCGGCGGCTCCATCAGGTCGCTGCTGATATAATAGTCTATCGACGGCAGTCCGGTCGTGACCGGATGCCCCCATGATGTACACTGGACCGGCGCCAGCCTCAAAGCAGCCAGCTTGAGCGTGATCGTATCCATGCCGATCCCCGGGTAGATCAGCACATCAAAATTTTGCTCATAAAGTGTCTTGGTGAGCGTATCCGTGTCATTACTCTGCAGAAAGGAATCAGCAAGAGAACGGGCTGCTTCGGTCGCGTTATCACTTATGTCACCGGTATGGAAGCAGTAAATTGAAAACAGACGGCGGTCAAGCTGCTCCAGCCACCCTTTGATCGGAATCTTCCAGTTTGAATGGTTGTGGAAATAATTCGATACGATACCGATTTTGATTTTGCCGTTTGAGGATCGCGGCGCCAGCGGATGGTTGAACTGCGGGTATTTTGCCGCCATGACGGCACAGATCCAGGAACCGTATTTTGCCTGTAACTCTTTCACGTTGCCGCCGAGGTAGGGAAGAAAAAAGGGGGCCAAGGCGCCAATCCCATCAACGGCATTATCGATATGCTCGGCAGTTACAAGAGGTGTGTTGCGTATAAGCTCTTCCAGTTCATCGGCGTAGGCTTGCATCATGGAATCGGTTTCCGCTTGATTCATGCATACCGTGAATAACGACATGCAGCACAACACCCGAGCATACAGATGGGAAGGATCCAACGCCACCGCACGCAGAAGGTATGAGCGTGATTCGCTCCAGCGCCCGAGTTCCCGTGCAGCATGGCCGGCCAGGTAGTGCCCGAAGGAGACATCACTGACAAGACGAAGAAAATGACGCGCATGATGGAACGATTCTTCATAGAGCTTCATGCGCAGCAGAACATGCGACAGCCTGAGCAGACATTCCGCGTTGTTCGGTTCCTGAGCCAGGGCCAACCGGTAGGTGTCTGCGGCATCGCCAAGCTGGTTCAACGCAACCAGACCTTCCGCTTGTTCGACCAGACTCTCAATACTGTCCGATTTCACAGGCAAAGCACCGGTTATCCCGGCAGAGCCGTCCATATCCTGCGACGGGAGCTCCTGCCGCTCTGCCGCTGCAGATTGCTGCAGCCTGTTGAACTCGTTGAGCAGGCCCAGGTAGATTGCCGGATGAACACAGTCAATAAACTTTGCATCCTGATTATCGCTGTAGCCACGATTGAGAAGGGTACTATGGAGGGGATGACCGGATTTCACATAGAGAAACGTATTTTGCCGATAACATGGTTCAACCCTGGCATCTTCCCAAAAGGTCGGGCGAAAAATGTCGAACAGCACATAACCGCGAGCAAAGAATTTCTTCGCCCAGAAACTGTGAGGCCTGGTATTTATGTGGTTAACGCCAGGCTGTCCCGTGAAGGCGGCACCAAACAGCACGACATCAGAGAGACAGCACAGCGATTCGACAAAGGCATCTGAGGATTCAGGCTGCAGGTGCTCAGCAACCTCAAGGGAAACCGCCAAATCAAAAGGACCGGTCAGCAGAAGCCTCTTCTCAAGATCGGCCGAGTGAAACTCAATATCTTGGTCAAGCATGGCTTCTTGAGAATTCCATGTGCCGTCGAGGCCCACTACCCGCTTGACCCCGAGGTCTCGGCAGGTTGCCAGCCATGCACCCCTTCCGCAGCCGATGTCTACTACGCTCCCAGGAACGCCCCAGATTGAAAAGAGGTGATAAAGATATACCTGGGCCGACTGGAGGCTACCAAGAATCTGGCTATTGTAAAAGTCTTGCCCGTATAAACTATCGCTCATTTTCTCGTTCCGGATTATCAATGCAATTCAGTCTCAAAGCAGCTAACGTAATGACTTCCAGTTTTCTTTCATCTGTTCCGAAATCGTGTTTGCGTAATATCCTTGTTGAGGAGTTACAAACGTACAATTCTCATCCGGCTTTTTAAACACCGCATAAATATGGGAATTGGTTCCGATCCGGCCTTCCTTCGCCATATCCGCCAATTGCTCGCGGTGAGCAATCCTGACAATCTTTAGCGGAGTCAGTTCGGTGTACATGAAGAGCTGAACAATATATCCATTGGCAGCGGCCAAATCCCAGAAAAAGGTCGGATTAAAGTTGAAGAATCCATGATCAAGCTATCCAGTAAACGGCGCTCCGTGAATCATGAAACCGCCATTGGCGGTATGGTCATGAACAGTTTTAAAGAAC
>JAQTXD010000066.1 GCA_028688955.1 Desulfuromonadaceae bacterium | reverse complement strand
ACACGCTGGAAAATATCCACCAGCCGAAAAGAAACGCCTGTTTCTTGTGATGGAGCTCTACAAATTTGGGGTTCTTGGCGATCGCCGACCAGTCGTACTGTTTTTCTGCCATTAGTTACTCCTTTCTATATAAGTAATTTAATACTACCCGACTGTGCATCCTCTCATGTTTTGATTCATACCTCCTTCCGTGTTTATTTGCCTCATTGTTTCTGAACATGTCCGTGTGTATGTGGATAGTCTCTATAATAAAATGCCTATCAAGCAGGTATTTTCATGTATCCGAACTTCATGGACAGTTCCTCGGCACCTTCAATCATGGAAGGGATAACCTCATGTTCAAGACGATCCTGGAGCATCCTGAACGATGGCGCGAGTAACGTTAACGCTCCGACAACCTTTCCGGCATAATCCCGGATCACCACCGCAACGGCGCAAATACCTTCCCCAAGACCTCCAAAATCAACGGCGACACCTTTCCTTCTTATTTCGTCCAATTCCATTTCGAGAGTTTGCGGATCAGGAATGTTCCGCTTTTTATTTCCTCTACTGCGCAGATCAATCGACGAAACCGATTTCAATACTTTTCCGGCAGCGTTCGTAAAAAACGGGAATCGCTTGCCAACAAGATCCACCGCCTTTACCTGCTGCAACGAATCAACCATGTCCAGAAACAGTACCTCATCATTGTTCATCACGGTTATGTAGACCGCCTCATCGAGCTTGCGTGCCAGTTCTTCCATGACAGGATGGGCCAAGCGAATCAGGTTGGTGCTTTTAAGAATATGCTGAGCCATCTGAAAGGCCTGAAGACCGAGAGAGTACGTACCCGTCAGAGTATCTCTTTCAACCAGCCCCTTGTCCTCAAGAGTCGCAAGCAACCGGAAAGCCTTGTTGTGACTCAGGTCAAGCTGCTTTTCTATAACTGCAATTGATGGCCTGTCCCCATCCTGGGCAAGAGCTTCAAGCAGATCGATGGCCTTGGTAACCGACTGCACCGAATACGCACCTCTTTCTTTTGTCATGTAACCCTTATCCCTTCATCGCACGAATTCATGAAATTAAATAAAATGCTGTATCACAAAATCTAATACAGTATCTATTACGTTGTTATATAATTGTCAATATTTATTATTTTACCTTTTAAGCACATACATAACCTCATATAAAATATACAGTTATAATTAAACTATCGCTATATTAAAGAGAGTTACAGGATAAATAAACGACGTGCTAATTGACGGTGTATTTATACGCATTCAACACATCAATATTCAGATAATTTATTTACAACAGATTTAGTTTTTTAATACATTTGAGCAGGGTTGGTGCAGGCAAGGTGATGTTGAATAGAATACGTGGGGGGAGATTAACTTTTTACTCGTGGGTCAAGCGCATCTCTGATTCCTTCGCCGAGGAGATTATAAGCCAGTACGGTGACCAGAATAGCCATGCCGGGAAAAAGAGATAACCACCAGGCAAATTCGATATAATCCTTGCCTGAGGTGAGGATATTGCCCCAACTGGGCGTTGGGGGTTGAACGCCTATACCAAGAAATGACAATGCCGACTCAGTCAGGATGGCACCGGCAATTCCGAGAGTTGCCGAGACAAGAACCGGTGAAATGGCATTGGGAAGAATGTGTCGAAAGATGATGCGTGTGTTGGAGCAACCGATACAGCGGGCCGCAAGAATATACTCCATTTCCCTGATTGAGAGGGTTTCAGCACGCACGAGGCGCGCTACACCCATCCAACCGGTCAGGCCGATTACCATCATAATGTACCAGATCGATGGCTCCAGAAAGGTGATAATGGCCAGAATCAGGAAAAATGCGGGGAAGCAGAGCATAATATCAACAATTCTCATCAAAGTAGCGTCAACAAGTCCACTGAAATACCCGGACACCAACCCGATCACCGTTCCTATTGAAACAGCTATTCCAACAGCAACAAAACCAACCTTAAGTGAAACCCGGGATCCATAGAGGACCCGACTGAGTACATCTCTGCCAAGTTCATCAGTACCGAACCAATGCTGAAATGAGGGGGGGGAGAGTACCGCCCAGGCGTTAACAGCGCTGGGATCATAGGGTGAAATAAGCGGCGCAAGAAGAGAAATAACAAAAAGAGACAGCACAACAGTGCCACCAAAGAGCGCAAATCGATTACGCCTGAACCGCGGCCAAAAGATTGAGATCAGATAGGAATTTTTAAAGTCCATCGCCCTACCCCTCCCCATGACGAATTCGCGGGTCAGCCAGCGCATAGCAGAGATCGGCGATCAGGTTGCCGATCAATGTCAAAAAGGCACCAATCACCAGAATTCCCATGACGACAGGGTAGTCACGAGACATAACACCCTGGTAAAAGAGTTGTCCCATCCCTGGAATGGCAAAAATAGTCTCAAAAATAACACTTCCACCGATCAGGCCCGGGATCGAAAAGCCGAGCAGGGTAATCAGCGGCAGCAACGCATTGCGCAGGGCATGCTTCCAGATCACGACCCGTTCGGAAAGCCCCTTGGCACGGGCAGTCGTAATGTAATCCTGACTGATGACATTCAGCATTGCTGAACGCATATAGCGGGATAATCCGGCCAGACTCCCGAAAGAGGCCACCATAACCGGCATGAGCAGGTGTTTGGCCAAATCCCAGAGGTATCGAATCGTTCCCCAGGAGTCACTTCCGAGTGTGTGCAGGCCTGAAATAGGCAACCACCCGAGTCTGACACCAAAAAAGTACATGAGCAACAGCGCCAGCCAGAACGTCGGAACGGCAAATCCGATAAAAACGAATATCGTAATTCCCTTGTCAAGCCAGGTATCACGGCGGGTGGCGGCAAGGACTCCGATCGGAATGGCCAGACCGAACTCAAGCAGCAGTGCAATTAGATTCAAAGAGATTGTGACTGGCAATCGCTCTTTGATCTTATCCACAACCGGCCGATTATCCGAAGAAAATGATCGGCCCAAATCAAGCCTGATAATTTTACCAACCCAGCTGAAATACTGTTCGTGCAGTGGTTTATCAAGTCCATAAAATTTGGTAAGTCGTTCTTTGGCCTCTTTTCCAACCTTGGGGTTCATCGCCATCTGCATCTCAACCGGCTCACCGGGAGCCAAATGGATGACCGTGAAAGTTATCAGGGTAATGCCGACCATAAGTGGTATCAGCAAGAGGAAACGCTGCAGAAGGTAGCGTGCCATTGTCAATACACCTGCTCGTTCTTCGGCACATACCAGCGGTTCTGGTTATGTCCGATACCTGCAGGGGCTGGCTCAACGCCTCTGATTCGCGAGCTTACGACCGGGAGTGCATCAGGTACATACAGGAAGGTATAAGGCTGTTCCTCAGCCAGAATTTCCTGAATACGGAAATAGGCCCGTTTTCTCTTTTCAAGATCAAACGTATTACGACCTTCAACTAACAGACGATCAACTTCAGGATTGCTGAAACCGATAAAATTCAACTCTCCCGGTTTGTTTTTACTGGAGTGCCAGATATCGTACATATCAGGGTCCTGAGAAATGCTCCATGCCAGCAATACAACTTCAAAATTACCTTTATTGACAAATTCCTTCAGGAAGGCGGCCCACTCAACAACTCTGATTTTGACGTCAATTCCGACCTGGCGGAGGCGTTGCTGAACAATCTGTGCGGTCATCAGGCGCTGCTGATTCCCCTGGTTTGTGAGGATAGTAAACTTGAATGGCTTGCCATCCTTCACCAGAATCCCCTCGCTGTTCTTCTCCTTCCAACCTGCCTGCGCCAGTAGTTCGACGGCATGTTTCGGGTCATAGCCGATGTCTTTTACCAACGGATTATATGCCCAGCGCCCCGGTACAATCGGTCCATAAGACCGTTGCCCCATGCCGAACAGAACACCCTGAATCAGCTCATCCTTGTTAATAGCAGCGGTCATGGCCTGGCGAATGCGTCTGTCTCCAAAAAGCGGATGGCGCAGGTTATAGCCCATATACAAGTAGGTTGAAGAGGGATACCGATACTTATTGAAGCGGTCCGTAAAACTTTTTGCAGAAGTTTGACGTGCATACTGAACAGGCGTCAAGTTCATCAGGTCGATGGCACCGGCTTTCAATTCCATATACATGGTAGAGCTGTCTGGGATGATACGATAAATAAAGCGGTCTATATAGGGTCGTCCTTCAAAATAGTCCGTATTTGCTTCCAAGACAATTTTCTGTCCCGAAACCCATTCCCTGAAACGGTATGGGCCGGTTCCGACAGGTTCGCGAGCCAGAGGACTTTTTGTTATATCCTTTCCTTCCAGAAGATGTGCAGGAAGTATATTTACCCCCCAGGATGCCAGAGCCGGAGCAAACGGTTCACTATAAGTAACCTGAATAGTGTAGGAATCGAGGGCTGTAATATGTTTTACCTGTTTGAAATCCTCGGCATAGGCGGTGGGGGTTTTGGGGTCAATTGTGACATTGTAGGTATACAGAACATCTTTTGCGGTAAATGGGGCACCATCATGCCATTTGACACCGTGATGAAGGTGAAAAATGATAGTGAGACCGTCAGCGGAGATATCAAATGTTTCAGCAAGATCGCCGACTATATTGAGGTTTTTATCATATTTGACGAGACCGTTATAGATCTGCCCTGCAACGGCATGGGACGATGAGTCGGTTGCAAGAAGGGGTATGAGTGTTGATGCTTCGCCGATAGTACCTTCAACGAGTGAATCACCTGTCGCCGGAACCGACGATGACGACGCTGGAACTGCCAGCTTCTGCGACGAATCAGGTGAGGTACAGGCAACCGGCAGCACACTGAATGACAGCATCACCAGCAGGCATCGCACGAATGGCGATGATATCATCGGTCGCCCTGCTCCCCTTTTAGCTTGTGCATCTTCTCCATCAGCTCTTTGCGTTCCGGAGCAAGATCGAGCGCTCTTTGGTACTGTTTCAGAGCTTTTTTAACGAATCGGTGTGCTGCATACACATCTCCGAGATGTTCTACAATGGTGGAATCATCATCAACCAGAGAGATCGCCTCTTCCAGGGCATTTTCTGCTTCTTCATAGCGCTTGAGCTTAAAGTAAGTCCAGCCAAGACTGTCGAGTATGAATGCATCACGCGGACGGATAGAAACGGCCTGTTTGATGTAACTCAGGGCTTCCTCAAGATGTATTCCCATTTCGGCATACGAATACCCAAGATAATTGAGGGCCTGGGCATTGTTCGGTTCCAGCAATAATACCTGTTTCATCCGCTTGATCGACTCAGTACGTCGCCCCAGTTTGTCTAAGAGCACACCCACCCGAAAATGCAGGCGCGGCTCTTTCAGAAAAAGATGCTCATTTTCTGTCAGTACTTCCAAGGCAGCCTGAGGTCTGTCAATTGATTCATATAATGTTGATAAATTCAGATACAGATCGAGATTCAGGCGGTTAGCATCAATTGCGTCTTTGAGGATGGCAATAGCTTTGTCCGTTTTGCCCTGTTCTTTCAGAATGAGTGAGAGATGGCTGACAGCATCAAAATACTGGTTGGAATTGCGTGGAATTTTACTGAATTCTGCAAAGGCACGATCAAAATCACCCTTTTCTTCGTAGGCGACACCAAGATACAGGCGGATATTGTCTGCCGTTGGATCATTTTCAAGCATTTCACCAAAAACGGCGATCGCTTCGTCATACTGTTCAAGTTCAAGATGAACCAGGCCAATTTTCCGGACCGTTTCCTGACCACCCAGGCCAACCTGAACTGCCAGCTTCAGATAGATGAGTGCTTCATCAAAACGTCGTTCCTGGAGCAGTAATTGTGTTAAACGCTGCAGAATAGCGGCTCTATGTTCGTCCCGATCAACCAGGGTGCGGTACGAATCAATCGCGTGCGGGTAGTCACCCATGGCCTCATAGGTAGCAGCCATGTCAATAACCGCCTGATCAAAATCGGGTCGAAGTTCCAAGACTTTGGAAAAGTAGCCGACGGCATCACGATAAAGTTTCATCTGGCTGTAGGTTCGCCCCAGGTAATAATACCCGAGAATGGAGTCAGGGTTGAGTTTAACCAGATTTTTGAGCGTGGATACCGCCTCTTCATATTCAAAAAGACGCGTCAGGGACATGACGAGGTGCAGATAGGCATCTTCTTTAGTGGGGTCAAGCTTTACCGCTTTACGTAAATAGTCAGCAGCCTCCAAATCTTTTCCCGCCGAAGCCATCAAGATGCCGCCCATGACGTACGGCGGTCGGTAACTCGGATCAATCGCAATAGCCTTATTGATATACTCAAGGGCCTCTGGTAACTGGCCGATCTTCAGCTTGATCTCGGCTACTTCACTATTCATTTTTGCTGAATCCGGTTCAAGTTGAAGTGCTTCACGGAGCAGAGCCAGTGCTGTCGGGTAATCACCATCATTAGCAGCGAAGCGAGCACGGGAAAAGAGGTAGAGTGAATGGGCATGAGCATCATGAATCTTTGGGGATACGGACACCGGGGAGGGGGCTTCCGGAGCAGGAGCGACACCGGCGCACGCAGCGAGAAGCAGGAGAGACAGCAGTATGATCAGCCGCATGTACATCTTGTAGAACTTCCATTCGAAAAAAAATTTGATCATGAAAACTAGCATGAATCAAAATATTGGTCAAACGATAATAAAAAGTGAAATGTTGCAGTTGACATCGTCGTCTTCAGCATGGAATATGAACCCATGAATCAGTCATTTCTCTATTTATTACTAGTATTGCTGCTTGTTGTTGCAAATGGTTTTTTTGTTGCTGCTGAATTTTCCCTTGTTTCGGTTCGACGCTCCCGTGTTGTCTCACTTGTGGAAAGTGGCGATGTTCGAGCTGCAACGCTTCTCGGCCTTCTTGACAACCTCAACTCTTACATTTCAGCCACGCAACTCGGTATAACCATGGCATCCCTGGCATTAGGCTGGGTCGGCGAACCGGCACTTTCCCGATTACTTGAGGAGCCGCTTCATGATCTTGTTTCCGATACAGTTCGCCATACAATTGCGTTCACCGGCGCATTTACAATTATTACATGTCTGCATATTGTCCTGGGGGAGCTTGCTCCAAAGACGTTGGCACTCGATCGGGCTGAGCGTGTTGCATTGATAATTGCCTGGCCATTACGACTTTTCCATACCATATTCAGCTGGCCGATACGGTTGCTCGATTTTGCCGGTAGAAGTACTGTTCGACTGCTGGGATTGCGGACTTCACCGGATCACGACAGCGTATATACCGTTGACGAATTGCGGCAGATCATAAACATTTCTCATACAAGCGGCACGCTGGAAGCCGACGAACAACAACTTCTTCATCGTATTTTCGAATTTTCTGACTCGGAAGTTCAGGATGTTATGATTCCACGCAATGCCGTAACCGCACTTCCGGACAGCGCAACATTTGAAGAAACTCAGGCGGCTTTTAATGCGTTTGGATATTCCCGTATCCCGGTATATAGCGGCCAGCTCGACAATATCATCGGCATCGTTGTAAGACGAGAGCTCGAACCATTCCTTTCGAAAACGGAAACATCTGATTTTGCCCTGTCCGCACTTATTCACCCTCCCCGCTTTATTCCAGCCACAGCACAATTGAGTACGGCGTTGAAGCAGATGCAGTCATCGCGTTCTCACATGGTTTTTGTTGTGGATGAATACGGTGGATTCGAGGGGATAATTACGCTGGAAGATCTCCTCGAAGAGATTGTCGGAGAGATTGATGATGAGTTCGACGATGTCTCCCCTGAACAATGTGTAGAGGAAAATAATGATTATCTGCTTGATGGCATGCTGACTGTGCATGAGGTTAATTTACGGCTCAACCTGCATCTTCCGGAAGAGGCTCCGTACACGACTATTGCCGGCTTCCTGCTTGCACAGGCAGGTCGATTGTTACAACAGGGAGAACATGTCCTGTTTGAAGGGAACCGCTTCACTGTGGAAAATATTGATCGAAAAAGAATTCGTCGCGTACGGGTCACCGCAGAGGAGCCTCCAGCGTGATTATCACATCCCGTTTTATAAGACTTTCAGGAATTATCCTCATAACAATAGCAACACTGGTGACTGCTACTGCCCTGTTCCTCCCCTATCTTCTCGATGTCAACGCATATAGGACTGAAATTGTAACGGCGCTCCAACAAAGCCTCAATCGTCCGGTCAGTTTCAGTTCCGGTTCGTTTGCCTGGCATTTTGGCCCTTCCTTCGAATTTAAATCTTTTACCGTCAAGGAGCGGGACGGAAATGCTGATTTTATTACATCCCGGCAAATAACCGTCACCGTCGCGCTGCTACCGTTACTGGCTAAAAAGGTTGAATTAAAGAACCTGATTCTTGATGATACAACCATTTCACTCTTCCGTTCGACTGACGGCACATTCAATATTGACGATCTGTTAAAGCCGGGAGGGGAAAGCGTTCGCGTAAACTTCAATAAAATACGAATACATAAAGGAGCTATACTCTGGAGGGATGCGGGAGGGGGGCGCAAAGTACCTTTTACTGCTGCACTTCGCAATATCACACTCGCTGCAGACCATCTTGGACGTGGGCGCAAGGGACGTCTTAAAGTAACGGCAGATATACCTGCTGCCAGCGGAGAGCCTACCCACCTTACTCTTTCCAGCAGTCTGCAGTTGGCTGCAGAGGGGAAATCGTTACTGGATACAGTCATGGATGGAGAACTGTCTGTCAAACAGGCAGAAATTGGAAGGTACTGGTCCTATTTCGAGCGATTCGTACCGTTCGGGAATAGCGGCGGGCGACTTGATTTCTCCACCATATTTAAAGGTAAGCCGCTGGATTTTTCTGCAAAGGGTAAAGTTGTTATCAATGGAGCCACTGTTCAATGGCCATCAGTTTTTCATGCCATTCTCTCGCCAAAAAAGCTTCAGTTCGAATATACCATTGCACTGAACGAGCAGAAAATAGACATTTCAGCGCTGGATCTCAGCATAGAGGGTTTCAGGATTAAAGGTAGTTTCCAACTGCAGGATTACAGGAGCAAAGATCCACGAATTCTTGCCAAAGCCAGTACTCCATCAACTTTTCGCTATGAAGACATTAGAAATTATGTCCCGTACGGACTCATCGACAGTGGAACATCTGACTATATCGAAAACAAAATAAAATCCGGAATTTTCAAGCTTGATACCGGAGTTCTTGACGGGCGGATAAGCCAGATCGCCCATATGGAAATTGGACAAAATTACAATACGCTTCTGATTCGCGGACCTGTGGAAAAAGGAGTGTTAAGCTATGGTCCGAAAGCTCCAACCTTCAACAACCTGAAGGGTATTATTGAGTTAAAAGGTAAAAATTTCAATCTGGTTAATATGACCGGAAATTTCGGGACATCTCCCCTTTCGCTTAACGGGACAATTACTGAGTACAATACCGATAAACCTGCAGATTATCCCGTCAGAATGGAAATATCACCACGGGCCCCTGAAATGGCCTGGCTGGCAAATTTTGCCGGCATTCCGCAACTTGAATACAGCAACAGCTCAACACTAAAGTTGAACGGAAGCGGACATTACTCTGCCTATAAGCTTAATGGTGACTGGGATTTGAAACAGGCTGCCTACAATTTACCGGGTTACGTCAACAAACCGCTTTCCATGCCGCACACACTCACATTCAGCACAGTTATCGGCAAAGAATCAACGACGGTAACTTCCATAAACTACAATCTGCAGCCAATGATTGTCACCGGAAGCGGTTTGATCGGCTACGGGGGGAAACCCTACCTCGGTTTTGACCTGCACACCAACAAATTTATAATGAATGAGGCTCTACCGATCCTCTCAATGTGGCAAAAATACAAAATACAAGGCACCGTTCAGGCTCACATCAAAGGGGGGGGGGATCCCGCGGATATGAGTGCCATGGATTATCATGGGACTGTTAATCTTACTAAATTAAGCATGCTTCCTGATGATCTTCTCAAGCCGATCAGTGGCATCAGTGGTGTTGTCACGCTCAAAGGAAACAGTCTGGAGACAACCAGTATCGCAGCCAGATATGGTGACTCTGTAATAACCTTGAAAGCAGCCATACAGAGTCTTAAAAACCCCGAGGGTGACATTGTACTCTCTACACCGCAACTTTATCTGAATGACATAAATCTCACTCGAATCCGGACCGCTGACAGTGTCAGGCGATTCAACGCAAACATTACACTGCGTAAAGATTCCATTGCTTTGCATAGTGTTTCCGGGCAGGTCAATTCATCAAATTTCAACATGAAGGGTGTTCTTCTGACCGGACGTGCTCCGAAACTGAATATCTCGATACTGTCATCAAAACTGGACCTGGATGATCTGCGAATCTTTGCAGCGTCATCTCAAAGCAGCGATGGACAAAGTAAAAACACCGGTCTCGATGTCAAGCTGGCTCTGAATGTTGAAGCGGGTAAATTCGGAAAGGTGACGTTCAACCAGTTGCGGGCTACAGCTCAACAGGAAAATGGCACTATCTACCTGCAGAATCTGACAACGGGATTTTTGGGCGGCACGCTGACTGCCAAGGGGAGAATTGCCACAAGTGGTGATACGGGTAACAGGTATGATCTTACTTTTGAGATAGCAAAAGCTGATGCAGAGAAACTCTTTACAGCTCTTGATATATCAAAAGAAGTAACGGGCACATTGACACTTGGTGGGAACTTGACGGCACGAGGGAATACCCTCCTCGACGTAAAAAAGAGTGCGCTGGGGAATCTGCACCTCAATATGTACTCCGGTAAACTGCGGAAATTCAATACTCTCTCAAAGGTTTTTTCAATATTGAATGTATCGCAGTTGCTCAAATTCAAACTGCCGGACATGGCATCCGGCGGCATGCCATATAGCAGTGTCAAGGGGACCATAGCAGTTAAGGACGGTATACTTACGACAACGGACCTTTTTATAAGCAGCAATGCAATCAATGTGTCGATAGTCGGAAATGCTGATGTGGTTAAGGAAGAATTGAATTTGACCCTTGGAGCCCAGCCACTTCAAACTGTGGACAAGATTGTGAACCGGATTCCGATTGTCGGCTGGTTATTGACCGGCAAGGATAAAAACCTGCTGACCGCCTACTTCGAAGCAAAGGGGAAATGGTCCGATCCTCAAGTAAGTGCCATTCCTGTAAAATCAATGGGTAAAGGAATTTTTGATATTTTTATCAGAGCATTCCAATTGCCGGTAAAACTATTTACTGACACCGGCGAAGTGATTCTGGGAAAATAAGCATGCAGGTAACATAACGTACTGGATAGTTCAATAGATACTGTAATTCTGCGGGTCTGAAAAAAGTTCCTTGAGCAGTAAATTATTGAGATAATGGCCGGTTTTGTTGGCATCAACTTTTCCAAGTATTCGATAACCACTGGTGTAAAAATCGCCGATCAGGTCAAGGATCTTATGATTAACCAGTTCTTGTTTATAGCGCAGACCTCGAGGATTCATTATTTCATCACTACCGATAACCACCGCGTTGTCGAGTGACCCACCTCGCGCCAGACCAATTTTTCGGATAGCCTCAATCTCCTCCTGAAGCACAAATGTGCGGGAATTGATAATTGCAAACGCATTTTCAACATCTGTAACCCGCTTTTTCTGTTTCCCAACCGGCGGACGAAACTCTATCGACATGGATATTTCAAGAGTATTGAGCGGCTTGACCTTGACAAAGGAATCATTGTGATGCACTTCAATCGGTCGTATCACTTTTAAATACACGCCGCTTTCCGGAAATTCATACACACCGGCCTTCCACATCCCTTGATAGAACTCCCATGCAGAACCGTCTAGAATAGGCACTTCAGGTCCATCGATATACACCAGGCAGTTGGTAATACCGGAAAAATAGAGGGCAGCCATAAGGTGTTCAATAGTCGAAACGGCGACACCTTCGCTGCCGATCTGGGTCGATAGACGCGTATCGCCAACCATGTCATAGCGGGCAGGAATAAGGTGTCCGTTATACACAAAGGCGATACCGAATTCGCGACGGGGAAGAAACTCCAACGTGACTTCCTTGCCACTGTGCAGACCAATCCCTGAAACTTTAAAAATGCGATTTATGGTTGTCTGTCGTTTGATCATTTAACCATTACCCTGTTTTTCAGCTCCGCATGCTCAGCGGCTAACATGTCATACTTACGCTCCAATTCCCGAATCTGATCAAAAAGACAGGCTATCGCCTTTGCCTCAGGGTCTGGCAATTGGCCATGCTGTAAATCTGCACGGCCATCGTCCTTCTTCTCTTCGGCCATTACCGTCCTGCCGGGAATCCCGACAACAGTAGCGTTATCCGGAACGGCTTTTACAACAACCGAATTCGAACCTATCTTCGCCCCTTTCCCGACGGTGAAGGGCCCCAAAACCTTGGCACCCGAACCAATTACTACATTATCTAGCAAAGTTGGATGACGCTTGACCTTATCCCAGGTCACTCCGCCCAGAGTAACGCCATGGTAGAGCGTTACATTATCACCGATCTCAGCTGTTTCTCCAATCACAACCCCCATACCATGATCGATGAAGAATTTTCGTCCAATCTTTGCGCCGGGATGTATTTCAACTCCGGTAAAAAATCGTCCGAGATGGGACGTAAAGCGTCCGGCGAAAAAGAATTCATGCATCCAGAACCAATGGGACACTCGATAAAACCAGAGAGCATGCAGACCTGGATAGCAAAATAGTATCTCCATTACATTTCGGGCTGCAGGGTCACGTTCAAAAACCGAGTTAATATCTTCACGTATATTTTTAAACATATGTATAAACTCCTTTTATTCACCCTGTATCAGCCTGAGACGTAGCACACTGCCCGTAAAACGTCAAATTCATTTCAGGTGTGAGAACAACTTCCTGCTCGACAAAAACGAGGTTTATTCATATAACTGCAGTACAAAGTCACATGAAAACAAAGAACGAACTGGAGCTCACGTGAAGACTTTAACCCTCTACGCCCCGGCTAAAATTAATTACCTACTTGATGTAATTGGGAAAAGAGCTGATGGATATCATGACCTTCGCATGATCATGCAGCGGGTAAACCTCTGTGATGAGATAACGATCACATTAACACAAACAAATGAGATCACAGTTGAATGCCCCTCAAAAGGTGCACCGGACGGTCCACGCAATATTGCCTGGAAAGCTGCCCGGGCTCTCCTTGATTTTTCTGGTTTGAATGCCGGCATTCACCTTAAGATAACAAAACGTATTCCGGTTGCCGCCGGTCTGGGAGGTGGCAGCAGCGATGCCGCTTCCGTCCTTATGGGATTGAATGAACTCCTTGAACTGAATCTGTCCGACCAGATACTTATGGAAATCGGCTGCAAAATCGGTGCTGATGTCCCGTTTTTTATTTTCAAGAAAACGGCTGTTGCAGAGGGAATAGGAGAAAAACTTTCCTCCCTGGAAAATATCCCCGGATGCTTTATATTGCTTGTCAATACCGGAGTACATGTTTCAACCGCCTGGGTCTACAGATCTTTACTGCTGGGAAGCAGGAAAAAGCTGAATGTGCTTCCGGATAAAATTGAGTCTATTGAACAGCTGGTTTCAGTTTTTTCAAACGATCTCGAATCGGTTACCATACCGGCATTTCCTATTATTGCCGATGTAAAATCGCAATTGATAACACTGGGTGCAGTTGGAAGCATGATGTCAGGTAGTGGACCGACTGTTTTCGGAGTATTTAAAAGCTATGAGGATGCTGAATATGCGCGTCAGGAAATAACAAAAGGTACAAACTGGTTTGCGGCAACAGTAAATACGCTTTAACCTGCCCGTTTACACTAATCAGGACTCACCATGCGTTCAGATCGTTTACCTATACGAGTCGAATCCTAGCAAAGCTGAGACAAATAGTAAATAAAGTAGATATATCAAGAAAACTAAAAAACTATTCAATTTATTCCATCAATTGGCGTAGAATATTCGCAGTTAGAATTGTTTCAAAAGGGAGGCATGTAAGAAGAATAGGTTATTGTTGCAGTTGAGGTATAAACAAACGACTGATAGCCAATTTATATGAATCTAGCCATAAACACCTGCGATCTAGCACAGGAGTAATGCCCTATGGAAAGCACTCGGAGATGTTTGCGTGTACAGTGTAAGTCAAGGTGTATCCTTGCTGTTGGCAACACAAATTGCAAGTGTATCTTGGAGGATTTATCAATCTGCGGAGCTCTGGTAAAGGTCAGTGATGAAAGATGTGAGGTTTATCCAGGAGTTAACTGTGAGTTATTCTTGTGCCCTGATCCAGAGAAATGCCCGGGAAAGTGTACATGTCAGGTTAAGCGTCTTTCCACAAAAGGTATCGGTCTCGAATTTGTGAATGCACCCATTTATGTGGAGCAAAAATAGCTGCAGATAAAAACCCGTCATAACTACTTAGGTGAATACAAAAGAGTATATTTTATTTTATCCAAAAGCCATTTTCAATACGAATCCCTACAATCATTGTGCGGAAAGTTCTTGATTACAAATGATTTCAGTTTTGATTCAGATGCGGGTTTTTTGTTGAAAACCGATAAATATATATGCTATAAGTCCCACTTGCCAAACAGCAGGGTCCATAGAGTTTTGCTCATGACCTGATCAATGAAGATCTCACATTTTAAAGAGTTACTGACATCCTGGTTTTAAATAGCAACGGATAGAGATGAATTCGCATATTGGGGCGTCGCCAAGCGGTAAGGCACCGGATTTTGATTCCGGCATTCCCAGGTTCGATCCCTGGCGCCCCAGCCATTACCGTAAATAGCTAATATACTAACAATAACACAAGCTTCTTAGCTCTTGGGTATACAATTAGGTATACAAGGAGCAAGAAGCTTTGTTGTTTCCAGAACACCTCATCAAGGTCAACATCAGGTTCTACTACAAGATCAAAGTCCCTGTTGACCTGCGCCAGCACTACCCTGCCAGATTATCAAAAAATCACTCAATACTTGCGACCTTCATTCTGCAAAGTTGATGTTGGTTTCTATGGAGTACAAAATCCATAGGTGCTTTACACTCCTGCGAACTGGAATGCTGACTGATTATGTTGCCAGACATGTAGTCGAAAGCATTGCCCCTACAAAGCAAAAAAAGCCTACAGAGAGGGGTAAGTGTTGGTTGATGCCATACACGACACGGCAGGAAGCAATTCGAGAGATCAGCGAATACATTGAAATATATTACAATCATCAGAGAAGCCAAGTACGACTTGGATTTGATTTACCAGCTATTTACGAAAAAAACTACTACAAGCAAAAGATGGCAGCTTAAACATATTTATGGTGTCCATTATTGACAGTCTACGTCAAAAACAAAAAGGCTTCTCCGTGTGTACTAACATGAGTCAGACACGAAAAAGCCTTTTCTATCAAAAAAATAACCTGTTATTTTACAGCAAGTTACAATATTTTGTTTGGGGTGGCTGGAGGGTATCGAACCCTCGAATATACGAGTCACAGTCGCACGTGTTAACCGCTTCACCACAGCCACCATACAAGAATCGATTTAATAGCTCGAAAGGCTGTCATAAGTCAAGATATATTTGATTCAGAATCCTTTATCTTTTTAAGTATCACTCTGAGATGGTAGTATTCGTCATCTGTCAATCGCCGATCATGGTAGATCGCCCCGGCATATATGTGCACAAATTCAGTAACGTAGCGGTTTTTTGCTGATACAGCCATTTCAAATAAACCTACCCTGCCCAGTTTTGCCGTGATTCCGAGTTTATCTTCCACAATACAAAGAAAACGATGAAAAATGCGTTGCTCACGTGAGCGGAAAATGCTATTCGTTTCTGTACAGTCAATATAATTGTAAGCACTATTACTCCGACGGCATATGGAGCCACGTTGAGCAGAATACGTGATGACCGAATTTCATGAACGTAAGTACTGATTGAATTGAGAACATTTATCTGCTGTTCAAAATCATACGGTATAACCATCCGGTTCCATGAGTGATTAAATGAATCAAGGACGAGTGAGATTCGATGTCCCAAACCACGCGTGTCAGATTTTTGCCAAACATTTCCGGCATTGGCGGCAAAACCACTGGGATCAATCCTTTGCCAGCCGCTTCCATCAATAAAGGCTTCAACCCAAACGTGCGCATTTCCATCGGTAACAATGTAATAACCGCCCAGCTGGTTATATTCCCCACCAAGATATCCGCCAACCAAACGGCATGGAATACCTGCAGCGCGTAGCACCAGCGCAAATGATGATGCAAAAAACTCACAATGCCCACGTTTTTTTTCAAAGAGAAATTGTTCGATTGCTTTATCACCGGTTATTAAATCTTTCGTCGAGTAATTGTAATTTCCATTTCGAAAATAATTTTCCAAAAAAGTAATTCTGGTGCGATCACTTTCTCCACTACGAACCACCCGTTCAGCCAGGGCCGTAATCCGTGGCGGAAGCTGTGATGGAACCTGTAGATAAAATGACCTGTTGATTAAAATTCGTGGTAACGAGTTTTCATTAATGACTGAATCAGAAGTGTAGTGTATGCGTGTGCCAACTCTGCCTATAATCTCAAAGACACCGTCTGGTGAGCGCTTCACGCGCTGAAGTGCAACTGCAGCTGGACGATCGAGCGCTACGAGAGCACTGGCAGCAGAGGGTTCCCGATAGATGGTCTGCCTGATTCGTCGTCCGTTCATTTCAGGTTGTTCATCCGGCATTGAAATCACCCGGGTCCAGCGAATACCGTCAGTCCTGTTGAATACGGTCCCACGCCAGTAAAGCTGAACCTGTGCCTGAGGCGGCATTTCAGCTCGAAACGCAAGTGATTGAGCTGAAACGACACTGCTCTGGCTGCCGGGTTCAACTGAATCTGAATACCCGGATATGCGGGTAGCAGGGGGGGTAAGGAAATGCCAGAGAGGTAATTGGGTACGAGGCATAATCGGGAAGAAAAACAGCAGGAGCGGAATTGCCAGGGTAGGCATCAGTAAAGCGGAAACAAAAATAATTTTCAGGTTCGCCAACGAAACAATCATGGCGCTGTCCTGATCCTGAAACGTCAGCAAGACAGTGGCAAGCGCGACCGTAACTAACAATACCGTAAGGTAAATAAGAAAAACGGGACTCAGGTCGAACAGTGACGATGAAGCAAGACAAAACGTAGAAAGAGCATAAATTTGCAAACTGTAGCGAACCGTTTTCTCTCCACTCATCCGAACTGCAAGCATGACTGCCAACACACTGATTACCGGCTGAACAGGATTAGTTCGACTAAACTGGAGTGCATAATACATGAAGACAGCAGCAACGGTACAGTTAAGCTGCCACGGTTTCATTTGCCACCTGCCGTTACGATCTTGCCATAGTCCGGCAAGTACACCGGCAACCAATATCAAGCGGGGAGTTATTGCCAGCCAAGGGAAGAGCGGAATCATGCCGCACAGACCGATAACGTAGGTCAAGATGGTTGTAATGGTTCTAATTAAGACCATATACCGCCAGTTCCCGCAACAGCATCAAACCATGCTGCTTGCCAATACCAACTATTATGGTCCGATTGCCCAGCACCAGACCAACAGGACGTCCTCGCACCCATTTCTGAACCAACCATGCGGCGCGGGACAAACGTTCCTCAATTCCCTGCCCCGCCAGTGTATCTACATTAATCACCAGAGGAGCCGCAATACATCGACCAAAACCCTTGACCAGTAGTTCATGACTGCGTGCCACATGTTTCCAGTAAATCATCCGGAGAGGCTCCGAACCGGAGTATGGATAGATTCGTTCCAGTTCACCACTTATTCCGCGATCTCGGTGCAAACCATTTCCTGCTGCCGGAGACTCATCTCCATTGCCGCTTGATCCATTCAATATCGGATGCGGAAAAACAGTCACCGTATCATTTATGTTGAAGCGCCAGTAGCGGGTAAAGAAACCTACCGGGTACGTAGAGCTGATAGATATTACTCCTATAGGGGTAATACCCCGCTTCTCAAATGTAATCATTACCGTACCGTCTTGTGCCGAGTTTTTGGGCAGGACAGGAAACATACACATCTGATCGGAAAGGTATTCAAGACGAATCAAAAAAGATGGCATGAATTGTTTATTATTTCGTACAGAGAGGCGAAAAGGTGCCGGGATACCGGCATAAATTTCGTCGGGTGGGTACAAATCCGGGATCAGCTTTTTGATATTGTACATACCGGCCAAACCGGTAACGGACATGAATGCCAGTAATCCGGATACGACAAGAAACAGAAGGTTATTGCCGGTATTGACGGCAGAAAATCCGATTAGCAGCGTGAAAAGTACGTAAAGCGCACCGGATTTGCTGATTTTCAGGCCAAAGGCAACGCTAAGCTGGCGATGATTGTTCGTATCATTTTCACTTAAATAGTACATAATAACCAATGCTTACGAATTTACCGCTTAAGTTTCACCACATATTTTTTCGGCAGATACTTCACCTGTTAGCATACACATACTTACATCAGAGTAAAATTCAGAACTTCCACAAGAGCGAGAAGGGTGTCAGGTATTGACTTTTAGCTGTGTGCTGTGTATAAGAATGACGGAACTATAATAAACTTTTAATTTTAAGACTTGCTAGGATTACATCGCGGTAAATTAAGTAGCGATATAAGCGATACTTTTTTTACATAAATTTGGTAGATCTCACTTTAAATTACCTTGGAGGTTTACATGGAAAATCTTAACTTAAGCTGGTTGCGTTCGATTGCCGTGGCGTGTGCAGTAATGCTCTTAATGACAATATCAGTAACGCCTGCGCATGCTACTCTGATTGATAACGGCACCTATGTAACCGATACAACAACTAATTTGAAATGGCTGAAACTGAGTGCAACAGCAGGAACCTCATATAGTGACCTCCAACCACTATTACAAACAACTTTCACTGGTTGGTCCCTTGCTACTGCATCACAGGTATATTCACTTTGGAATGATGCTGGACTTTATAATGCAGCTGACACCAATAAGATTCAGACGGCAAATACATTTATTTCTATAATGGGCAATACTGCTGATGCCATGAGTGGTGCAACAGGTAACAGTGGATACTATTACGATGCCGATGCGATTTCAAATTACGAAATACCGGTAGCGAAGATATATATTATGGAGCAAGTTATTTCCATCTACAGCCCAGGATCTGGGGGGACTCAATATCTTTATGAGACTGCACCGTCTGAATATTTTCTAAGTTCAGGTGCATATCTGGTCGAATCAGCATCAACTCCAGTTCCTGAGCCGGGAACAGTTGCCCTCTTCGCTTTCGGTATTGCCGGACTTGCGGTCTATGGAAAGAAGCGTAAGGGAAACAACGCATAATCTTTAAACGAATAGAATTACCTCAATAACGGGACGAAACTTTAACAGGTATCGTCCTTTTTTTGACTTCAAATCGAAGTTCATCTAGCCAGATGGATAACCACAACAAGACTACTTCAAACAACCGTGTTGGAAAGAGTAAGAATTGACTTCGTATGTTCAATCCAGAGGCAACGCAATGCTGGCGATGATTGATCGTACGACTCCCCTCCGGTCGGTGTTCGACATTTCTGAGCGCATGATCAGGCGATGCGCGGAAACCGCTACAGCAATGTCTTTTACATCATCCGGAGCAACATAATCCCGTCCAGCAAGAAAAGCAGACGCTTTGGCAGCTTGAGCAAGACAGATGGCGGCACGGGTTGAAAGTCCGGTCATAATCAGGTTGTGAGAACGGGTTGCAAGCACCAGTGCATGAATGTATGAGAGTACCTTGTCAGAAAGATACACCGCTTGAACGACATCCCTGGCAGTCATTATTTCAGCCGCGGTCACCAGCGGCACCATCGAGCCTATCCGCTCCCGTATACCTCCGCCGGCGATTATCGCCCTCTCCAACTGTTCTGACGGATACCCTATGCCGGTACAAATGAGAAAGCGATCAAGCTGAGATTCCGGAAGCAGAAACGTACCGCTCTGGTCTGATGGGTTCTGGGTTGCAAAAACCATAAACGGATCTGGGAGCTGATGTGTCACACCTTCAATCGTCACACGACGTTCTTCCATGGCTTCAAGCATGGCACTCTGTGTACGCGGCATGGCCCGGTTTATTTCGTCCAGCAGAACGATATTGTTAAAAATGGGACCGGGTTGAAAGCTGAAATGATCTTCATTGCGATTGAATATTGATAATCCGGTGATATCCGAAGGGAGGAGGTCGATTGTGCATTGTACTCTGCCGAAGGAGAGCCCGGTAATTCCGGCAAGTGCAAGAGCAACAGTTGTCTTGCCGAGGCCAGGCAGGTCTTCTATAAGAATGTGGCCACCCACCAACAGTGCAATTACCGACAAACGTACAACTTCTTCCTTTCCCTGAAGATAGTCACGTGAAAGTGAATCGAAAACATTTGTAATTGCATGTGAGTGAGGTGATTTGTTCACGGGAAACCTCTGGCCAACTGAAATTTCGTGACAACGTACGTTAAACAGATCGACCCCCAGGGAGCAGTCCGTGGGGGTCGCAATGGTTTCAGATGAGGTTGGTTACCCGATAGATGCGTTCAAATCGTTGAGCAGAGTATTGATGTCGAGCCCATGGGCCCTGGCACCCTGTTCAAGGCTCTCGTTCTGGGCTCCCATGCAGCCAATGCATCCAAGATTATGCTTTTGGAGAACCTTGACTGACTCAGGGTGTGTGCACATCAGTTCGAAGAAAGTCATATCTTTGGAAATTTTATCTGCCATAATGCCTCCTATTACAAAATCGGAAATTTTCGAAAACTATTCGTATTTAATGTCTATAATTTCGTATTCTTTCCTTCCCGAAGGTACGATCACCTTTACAGAGTCATCAAGTTTATGGCCGATCAGTGCTTTTCCAACCGGTGACGTACAGGAAATCTTGCGCAATTTAATATCAGCTTCGTCCTCACCAACAATCTTGTACGTCACTTCTTCTTCTGTTGCAGTGTCGTAGACGGTCACCGTGCAGCCAAATACGACTTTATCCGGCTTCATACCAGTAAGATCGATAACATGTGCGCGTGCCAACTTGCCGTTGATTTCCTGAATACGGCCCTCGATAAAGCCCTGGCGGTTTTTTGCAGCATCGTATTCAGCATTTTCTGAAAGATCGCCATGATCACGCGCCTCTGCTATATCCTGAATAACTTTGGGACGCTCCTCGCGAACAAGACGTTTCAATTCTTCCTGCAGCGCTTCAAAACTTTCTTTTGTTAATGGTATTGAGTGGGACATCGAGTAATATGCTCCTGTAATCAATTATTGCAACAAAGATAATCCTGAATTGGTTTGACAGATAATTCCTGAGTTTGAAGAGATAGTATACTATCGGCAACAGCTTTTGCACCTGCTACCGTCGTGTAATATGCAAGACCATGCATCAAAGACTCCCGTCGGATTGAAAATGAATCTGCAACCGCCTGGGCACCATGGGTGGTGTTGAAAACCAGCTGAACTTCGCCGTTCTTTAT
>JAQTXD010000142.1 GCA_028688955.1 Desulfuromonadaceae bacterium | reverse complement strand
GGTTGTAGATGATTCCCGGGAGGATGGTGTGACGGATGAAGCACTCTTTCGGCTGGCCATCCTGAAAATTAATGACGGCGATGTGGGGGGAGGTAAGAGCTCGCTGGACCTTCTTGACCGGTTGCGCAGCAGTTATCCGAAAAGCGTCTGGACCAAGCAGGCGGCTCCGCTCCATGCGTACTTTCATTCGGGAAAAAACCGGGTTCGTGAAAAAGAGCTGAATTACCTTCGGGAGAAAAACCTCTCTCTCAGTAAGGATGTACGTGATCTCCGCTCGGTAATTGACCGATTGAAGGCGCTGGATCTTGAGCTGGAGCAAAAAATCCGTCGCTGACAATAATGCTGCATATAATGGTTTTTGCTTTATGGGGGCAGCACTACTTGGTGTTGCCCCTTCTGCATTTGTCAGTTGTAATGGGACTGACCTCCGCCCGGCGAATAAAAATACGCATTGACATATTCAATTTTTTATATATATATGAATTGTATAAATGTACGGAGGAATTATGTACCGAATATTCATAGCAGGCACGTTTCTACTGATTTCTGCTGCCGCAGCCGATGCCGAAACTCTGAAGCTGAACTTTAAAGATGCACTGAACATGGCTCTTGAAAATAACAGCCAGATCAAGGCGGCCCGCTTTAGTTCCCAGGCAGCTGCCCGGGGTATCCAGAGTGCCAACTCCCGTTATCTGCCGGTTGTTAATTTTGAGGAAACATTGATGGCGTCAAACTCGCCAACCAATACGTTCATGATGAAGCTTGATGAGGGGCGTTTTACCACCAACGATTTTGCTATTAGCACACTTAATAATCCCTCAGCGGCCCATGACTTCAAAACAGCTCTGTCTGTACAGCAGCCTCTGTTTGTCCCATCGCTCTCCCCTTTGAAGGAGATAGCGGTCAAGGATGCCCGAAAATCAGAGCTGGAGCTGGAAGCCGCTCGTCAGAGTATTGCATTTCAGGTGTTTTACACCTATCTGGAAGTACAGAAGGCCCAGGCCCAGTTGAAGGCGGCCGAAAAAGCGGTTGACGATGCCCGGGAAAATCTGCGACTGGCAAAAGTCAGGACGTCTGCCGGGGTCGGCCTTCGTTCAGATGAACTCCGTTCCCGTACGCATCTGTCATCGGTTGAACAACAGGTCCTCTCCGCTCAAAACACCCTGACACTGACACGGATGAAGCTGGCAATGCTGATAGGTGTTTCAGACGACACTCCGTATGAGACCACTTCTTTTCAGGAAAATGTACCGGTGCCTGAAATGAGTGATCAGGTGCTGAAGGACGCTCTTGAAAATCGTGTTGAAATGAAGCGATCCCAGACGGATCTCCAGAAGTCTGATGCGGCGCTGTCACTTGCCCGGAGTGACTATTTTCCGACGGTGGGGGCATTTGCCTCCTACCAGTTGAATGCCAAGGACGCCCCGTTCATGTCGGATAATAATTCCTGGGCTGCCGGAATTTCACTCAAATGGAACCTGTTTGACGGCTTCCGTAGCGGCAGCGAACACGCACGAGCTGTTTCGGGACAATCTGCAGCCCGGGAGATGCTTGAGTCCACGACAAAAGATATCCGGTATCAGCTTCGCGAAAGCTATGTGCGGCGTCACGAAATGGGCAAACGTCTTGAAGTTGCCACGAATGCACTGCAGGATGCCGAGGAAACGGTCAGACTCCTTTCGAAGCGTTTTGAAAATTCTCTGGCCACAATGGTTGAGCTGCTTGATGCCCAGACGGCTCTGAACCAGGCCAGGGCAAACGTGGTTGAGGCCGAGGCCGGTTATATTCTGTCCGGCGGACAGGTGTACTATATGACAGGAACATTTGTGAAGGAGATGTCGAAATGATGAATTACAGATTGTGTGTCGCGATGCTGCTGACGGTAGTACTGCCACTTTCGGGGTGCTCAAAGAATCATGAATCATCACAGGCTGAAAATACGCCGGCGGTGGTTGTCAACGGTGTGACACTTGAAGTTGTCAAGCTTGCAGCCGTACCGGATGTCCTTGATGTGGTCGGGAGTGTGCGTGCCCGAACTAGTGCGGCTGTCTCGACCCGCATCCCGGGCAGCATAAGTGTGCTTCGTGTCCGGGAAGGTGACCGGGTTAAGAAAGGGCAGCTTCTGGCGCAGCTGGATGCTCAGGAAAATCAGGCTACTGCTGCCGTGGCGACCGCGGCCGTTGATGAGGCTCGCCGCGGACTGGATGAGGCGCTGTCTCGCAAAAAACTGGCTGAAACAACCTTTGTCCGCTATCAGAGTCTGCTTGCCGAGCAGGCGGTTAGCCGCCAGGAATTCGATGTCCGGCAGACAGAAAAAGATGTGGCATCTCAAGGTGTTGCGCGTGCTGAATCCCGTCTTGCGCAGGCCCAGCAGGGGGCCCGGGCCGCTACCGCGGTGTCAGACTATACGCGGATACTTGCCCCAATCTCCGGGGTTATCGCCAGCAAACAGGTTGATCTGGGAGCCACTGTTTTCCCTGGCCAGCCAATCCTGACGATTGAGGACGAAGGAAGTTACCAGCTGGAGCTGTCTCTGCCGGAAACAGTTGCACCGAAAGTCAAGACCGGTACACCGGTTCAGGTCACGCTGGATGCGGTGGGAAGCTCTTTTACCGCAAAAATTGCCGAGATTGTCCCAACAGCCGATCCATCCAGCCGCACGTTTGTAGCAAAGATTATGCTTACCCAGAAAGGGTTGAAATCCGGCATGTTCGGCCGCGCCACTCTTGCCCTCGGCTCGACGGCAAACGGCATCATTGTTCCCAAAAAAGCAATAGTCGAACGGGGTGCGCTGACTTCTGTCTGGGCAGTTGATTCCAAAAATATCGCTCACATGCGGATAGTGAAAGTTGGTCGCCAGACAGGTGAGCAGGTCGAAATTCTCTCAGGGTTGTCGGCCGGTGACAGCATCGTTGTCGCCGGTGCTCTGAAGGTCACTGAAGGGGCACGGGTGGAGTAAACCATGAAAAACCTCGGTTTTGCCGGAAAAATTGCCCGGACCTTTATTAATTCAAAACTGACCCCCCTGATCGTCGGTGCCTCTCTCCTGCTGGGCCTTTTTGCCGTCAAGATGACTCCCCGCGAGGAAGAACCGCAGATTATCGTACCGATGGTGGATATTTATCTACCGATGCCCGGCTCATCTCCTCAGGAGGTGCAGGAGAGGGTGGTCAAGCCGTTTGAGGCCAAACTCTGGGAAATCAAGGGGGTTGAATACCTCTATTCCATGAGCCGACCCGGCATGGGGATAATTACGGTCCGTTTTCTGGTCGGTCAGCCCATGGAAGGGTCCCTGGTCAAACTCTACAATAAAGTCATGAGCAACCGCACGCTGCTTCCACCCGGAGCATCCGAGCCGCTGGTTGTGCCGAAATCAATCGATGACGTTCCTATTCTCGCACTGACCCTCTGGTCGGAGCGCTACGATCACGGAACCCTTCGGACACTGGCACGGGAAGTTGCAGATGAACTGAAAAAAAGTGAGAACAGTGCTGAAGTAACCATAACCGGCGGACTGTCCCGACAGCTGCGGGTAACTCTGGATGCAGCGCGACTGGCCGGCTATAACCTCTCGCCGCTGCAGATCGCCGCCGTCGTTCAGGGGAGTAACATATCCACCCCGGCGGGCAGTTTTTCCGGCAGTAACAAGGATATGCTTGTGGAAACCGGCGGTTTCCTTACGGATGCCGAATCTGTCAAACGTCTTGTCGTCGGTGTTCATGGCGGCAAGCCGGTCTACCTGAGCGATGTCGCCCGGGTTGAGGACGGGGTGCAGGAGCCGGTTGATTATGTGTTCATGGGAGTGGGACCTGCAGGCCGACATATCGGGAAAAATATTTCCCGGAAGGTCGATTATCCGGCTGTAACAATTGCCGTTGCCAAGCGGACGGGAGCTAATGCCACCTGGGTGGCCGAGGACCTGGTCAAGAAGATCGAATCACTGAAAGGCACCGTCATTCCTGATGATGTGCAGGTTACGGTTACCCGTAACTACGGTGAGACTGCCCGGGAAAAGAACAATGAACTGCTCTTCCACATGTTTCTGGCAGCCATTTCGGTGACGATTCTGATCGCTCTATTTATGGGGTGGCGTGCCGGAGCGGTGGCGGCTATCGCAATTCCGGTCACCCTGGCCCTGACTATTCTGATTTTCTACCTGATCGGCTATACGTTGAACCGCATCACACTTTTCGCTCTGATCTTCTCAATCGGGATTCTGGTTGATGATGCCATTGTTGTTGTTGAGAACATCCATCGCTATTTTACAACAACAATCATGAAGCCGCTTGATGCCGCAATCCAGGCGGTTGATGAGATCGGTAACCCGACGGTGCTGGCCACCTTCGCGGTTATCGCCTCCATTCTGCCGATGGGTTTCGTCGGCGGCCTGATGGGCCCCTATATGCGGCCGATTCCGGTCGGTGCCAGTATGGCCATGCTCTTTTCCATGCTGATCGCCTTCATCGTCACCCCCTATTTTGCCTTCCGCTTTATGAAAGGTGAGTCGCACCACGGCACCGGTGAGGCGCCGGTAGACTCGAAACTGACTGCTTTCTACCGTCGCTGGATGGGGCGCCTGATCCATGAGAAAGGCCTGCGGTATGGTTTTCTGGCGACGGTTGTTGTCTTGCTGCTGCTCTCCTGTTCCCTGATATACTTCAAGGCGGTGACGGTCAAGATGCTGCCGTTCGATAACAAGAACGAGCTTCAGGTGATCATAGACGCTCCGGATGGTACCTCCCTTGAGCAGACCGCCCGGATGGCACGGGAGATGGGTGATGCGTTGCGCGCCGTGCCGGAAGTAACCGATTTCCAAACCTACATCGGGACAAATGCTCCGTTCAATTTCAACGGACTGGTACGGCATTATTATCTGCACAAAGGAGCCGCTCTGGCCGATATCCAGGTCAACCTGCTTCCCAA
>JAQTXD010000141.1 GCA_028688955.1 Desulfuromonadaceae bacterium | reverse complement strand
TGCCGCAGAGGATGCGGACGCCACCTGGCTGCTCCGCCGGAAATTCGAGCCACTGCTTGCAGCAGACAGCGACGACACACTGTTTCACACCGTAGAGATGCCGCTGGTCACGATTCTGGCCGGGATGGAGAACCATGGGGTTCTTCTCGACTGCAGGCTTTTGAATACTCTGTCTGCGGATTTTGCCGGGCGGATGCGGACAGTGGAGGAGCAGGTTTTTTCCCTCGCCGGTGAACGATTCAATCTCAACTCTCCCAAACAGCTGGGCGAGGTTCTGTTTGACCGCATGGGGCTGAAAACCGGTAAAAAGACCAAAGGAAAGACCGGATGGTCAACCGACAACGAGGTATTAACCCTTCTGGCCGAAGATCATGAAATTGCCCGCTTGATCCTTGATTACCGCACTGTTGCCAAGCTAAAATCAACTTATACCGATGCCCTGCCACGCCTTGTCAATTCGCGCACCGGACGGGTTCACACGTCGTATAATCAGACCGTCACCAGCACCGGCAGGCTGTCTTCATCCGATCCAAACCTGCAGAACATCCCCATCCGCAGCGAAGAGGGGCGCCGGATTCGCCATGCCTTTATAGCCCCGCCTGGACACGTTATCCTGTCGGCTGACTACTCCCAGATCGAACTGCGTGTTCTGGCACACCTTTCAGGTGACAAGGTTTTCTGCCACGCCTTTGCCAATGATGAAGACATCCATACCCGTACCGCCGCAGAGGTCTTCGGGCTTTTCCCGGAGATGGTGACCCCTGAAATGCGTCGCCAGGCCAAGACAATCAATTTCGGCATCATCTACGGCCAGGGTGCCTTTTCTCTTGCAAAACAACTCGGCATACCGCGCAAAACCGCTGAAGAGTTCATCAACACGTATAAAGAGCGACACCATGGCGCGATCGCATTCCTGGATGCCTGCATCAAAGAGGCGGAAGAAAATGGCTTCGTAAGGACGATACTCGGGCGGCGGCTGCCGATTCCGGATATCCAGAGCAATAACGGTAACGTGCTCGCCTTTGCCCGCCGCAACGCCATAAACTACCCTATTCAGGGTTCGGCGGCAGACATCATTAAGTGCGCCATGATCCGTATTGATTCCCGCCTCCGTTCGGAACAGCTAAAGAGCCGCATGGTTATGCAGGTACATGACGAACTGGTCCTGGAGGTCCCGGAAAACGAATTGCTGGTGGTGGAACAGCTGGTGGAAGAGGAGATGGGGCGTGCGGTAGAGTCACGGGTACCGCTCAAGGTCGATATAAGCTACGGCGCTAACTGGAGCGAGGCACACTAGGCGGATAAACCTGTACTTCAGCTGGTGGTGTTCCGCCTTCTGCGCCGGTCTTTCTGTTTACGCAGTTTTTCAATCCGCTTCATCTCTGGTGTTACCGCTCCGGAAGCGGCTTCGATTCGCTCAAGCAACTCACGACGGGCAAGAAAACGGTTTACCGACTGGCTCCTCTCACGCATACAGGTGACCTGTATGCCGGTTGGCGCATGTTTGATCTGGACACAACTTGAGGTCTTGTTGACATGCTGTCCACCGTTACCGGACGAACGGACGAAGCTTTCCACAAGATCTTCTTCACGCACCCCCAACTCAGCCATTTTTAGCCGCAACGAGCGGTTCTTTTCTTCACTTACCGCAAACGTAGTCATCGTGTTACAGCCCTCGGCTCCTGATAGTTTGATCTCCGCTTACGCATGCTGACGGCGTGCAGGGTACTGATTGTACCTATACCACTTCATATTTGTTTTCAAGGTATTATTCCACACCCGGGGCGGGTGTTGCCTGATACGCTCCGGTATGCTATAAGCGCAGCAGTACTATTTAATCATATAACTTCTAAGGGGTATCGTGAAGGCTCATTTTCTACAACGCTGCTGGGTTACGTTTTCCATTTATGTCGTCGGATTCTACGCATCGTGCCTGAACAGATTCGTTATCAAGGGGAGTTGCAACATCCCGCACGATGGACCTGTCCTGATAGCTTCCAATCACATATCAGCCTACGACACCATTTTCCTGCCCTGGGCCGTCATCAAACACAACCCGTTTCAGATGCTCTGGGCACCGGCCAAAGAGGAACTTTTCGAAAATACTTTTCTGCGGCTGATTTACCTGTCCTGGGGAGCTTTTCCGGTCAGGCGCAAAAGGGACGTCAGGGCAGGCCGCGTGCTGAACGACCTGCTGCTGGACCAGAAAGTCATGCTGTTCCCGGAAGGGACACGCCATAAAGACGGGCGACTCGGGCAGGGCAACCGCGGTGTAGGAAAAATCATCTACGACACCCGTCCTACCGTCATTCCGACCGCCTTGACCGGGGTAAACAGCTGGAAGTTTCCAGGTCTACGACAAAAAGGTGCCGTTATCTTTGGTGCGCCACTCGACTTCAAAGATCTTTTCCAGCGGGAAGATTGCAAGGAAACCCACATTCTGATTGTTGAGCGGGTCATGCAGGCTATTGCGGCGCTACTGGCTGTGGAAGGGGTGGATTATGGCAGAAAATGAAGTCCTGTGTGTAGAGATTTTCTGTGATGGCGCCTGCAGCGGAAATCCTGGGCCTGGCGGATATGGTGCGATACTGCGCTACGGTGGGCATGTGAAAGAGTTGAGCGGCGGCGCGGCAGCGACGACCAACAATCGCATGGAAATGACGGCGGCAATTGAGGCGCTTCGCCTGTTAACGCGCCCTTGTCAGGTTTCAATCACAACCGATTCGCAATATCTGGTTAAGGGTATGACGGAGTGGATTGCAGGATGGCAGCGCAAAGGGTGGCGCAACAGCAAGAAGGAACCTGTCCTGAATAAAGATCTGTGGGAAAGTCTGCTTAACCTGACAAAACCACATACCGTACAATGGAAATGGGTCAGAGGACATGCCGGACACGTTGAAAACGAAAGATGCGACCAGTTGGCCAGAGAAGGTATTCCAACGTAGCAGTGAGGGTAGTACAGAAAACGTGCTTTTAAAATCAGGGGGGAATCAGATTAAATAGTGGCGGAGAGAGAGGGATTCGAACCCTCGATACCGGTTTCCCAGTATACTCGCTTAGCAGGCGAGCGCCTTCGACCTACTCGGCCATCTCTCCGTATGTGCAGTCAACCGAAAAACAGTGGATGCGATACCTATCATGCCCCACAGAATAAATCAAGCCTAAAGATACTCTTGTCGACAAAACGAAACCGGCCAGCTGGTATCTGCTCCGCCCTACTTCCCTTTTTTCAAATCAATCAGAATCAGCTTTGCAACCGCTTTGAGCGTTTCAAAAACACCTTCACCGGTTGTTGCACACGCTTCAAACTCAGGGACATCAGTAGGATTCAACTCCTGGCGCAACTCTTCTACAGACATGGCACCAGGCAGGTCACGCTTGTTGTATTGAATAATGTAAGGGAGCTTATCCAGGTCGTAACCCTGTTCCTTGAGATTAATCCTCAAGTTCTCAAGCGACTCAATGTTCGCGTCAATCCGCTCTTCCTGCGAATCAGCGACAAACACAACACCATCTACGCCCTTTAAAATCAGCTTTCTGGACGCATCGTAAAAAACCTGCCCCGGCACAGTGTACAGATGAAATCGAGTCTTAAATCCCCTGATTTCACCCAAAGAAAGCGGCAGAAAATCGAAAAACAGGGTACGCTCCGTCTCTGTTGCGAGACTTATCATCTTACCCTTGGCGTCCGGTGCAGTCTTTTGATACACGAATTGAAGATTAGTCGTCTTTCCGCACAGACCTGGGCCGTAATAAACTATTTTACAATTGATTTCACGAGAAGCATAGTTGATGAAGGACATCTTTGGCTTTCCCTGTTATTAATTAGTAAGTTGTAATTACTTCAGCAGTGCGACAAAAGCACTTCGCTCACCGGCCATATCCTATCAGCGGGTATCAACTAAAAAGATTATCAATGTCGTCGTCGGTTATTTCGGCAAACGGAAAGTCAGAAGAACCGCGCTTTTCCCGCTCCTCTGACTTAACGAGAAGTTTTTCAAAGATCGTGGAGAGCTCTTCCGACGACTTCTTCACCCGCAGTCGCACAAGACCGAGTGACGAGCGGTTATCGAAAAGGACCACGAGAATCACGCGCCCGCCAACAATGGAGATGTGGAGGTTATCCTTCTCCCCTTCGTGAAAGAGGATGGAAAACTCTTTCTCACCTATGAGTTTGGCCAGGCCACCGGTGGCAGCAATATTGCCAGCCGTCAGAGATGCAAGCGACGTGGTATCAAAGCGTTCGGTTTCTCCGACGCCGGATATCAGCTGCCCATTCTTGTCAACAAGGAATATTACCTTGGCGTTAGCCTCATTCAGCAAACGCCCAATAACTTCATTGATTTCCTGAAATTCTTCATCGTACATGACCAGCGTTGGATTGGACATGCCATGTCTCCCTGCCCGTCGGCAATAGTATCTTCAAACTTTAAATTAACATAAGAATAAGCTGCCTTATAGCAAACATGCGATCTGCTTTCAAGTTTATTCGTCGCAGTTGTCATGACCCCGGGGATAACCAGCCGTTTGCTTTAAGGAGCTGGCTGTGATATTGTGCTCGCTTTATACCATCATTACAGAACCAGTCCAGAGGACTCAAATCATGGAATTGAGTTTTTCCAAAAGCAATGAACCAATTGACCGCATTATCAGCCAACTGGTCGAAGAATCAGGCGGCATCCATCACCCCGCTGTAATCAAGGAAATGATCCTTGCAACGCTTAAGATCGGCCAGGACGTTGACTATCTGGCAGACCTGAAATTAATTAATCGTACGCTCCGCGAAATGCGTTATACGGCGCGGGTTTTCGGCCCCTACCGTCACCGCAAGAAAGTCACTATTTTCGGGTCGGCACGCACGGAAAAAACAGATGAAATGTACAAGAAATGTGTCAGTTTCAGTCGTAAATTGGCAAAAAACGACTACATGGTTATTACAGG
>JAQTXD010000140.1 GCA_028688955.1 Desulfuromonadaceae bacterium | reverse complement strand
AGGTTGTTGCTGATATGGAATATGCTTTTCTAATGGCGACATCATGGAGATTGAGTGACAACGGATGCGATCTATACAAAGAGCAGATTTCGTTTACTTGACAGATCACTATCGAGAATACTATTTCAAAGGTTGAATTGTTGCTCAACTATTGAGGGTATAATAAATGCGGAAATGTGCAGCCTGCTCCTTAAACTTGATTGACGAAGTCAAAGGTTGCCATTGTTGTCAATGCCATGCCGTCAGCCGCAATGCTTGCTCGCCTGGCCGAGATTTTTCGGTTCCTCGACGAACCCCACCTGTGTGAAGATTTGCAAGCTCTGTCTATCGAAGAGTTCTGTGTCAGTGACATTGCCAGCCTTCTGAGGAACCACCAAGTCGGCCATCTCCCACCAGTTGCGGTTGCTCCGTTCGCAGCGGTTGGTCAGGTACCGTAAAGTTGGCCGTGTTGTTTACTACTCGCTGGACGACAGTCACATGGAAAACCTCCTTCGTGAGGGACTAAACCATATTTCGTCACAAGGGGTTACTGCATGATAAGAAAGATCAGCGCCGCTTTCACGGGTGGCGCAATTGGCGGTTTTGTCGACAGCTTCAATATCTGGTTCATGGGCAGGGTTGGCATCAGTGACCTGATCGGTTTGAGCATGAAGCCCGAATTTTCAGCCCCCTGGCTCTATCAGCGGATGGTATGGGGTGGCATCTGGATGCTGCTGCTCCTTTTGCCTCTGCTCGAGAAAAAGGTTGCTCTGCGAGGCTGCCTCTTCAGTCTACTCCCCTCAACCATGATGCTCTTCATGGTATTGCCGGAGATGGGCAAAGGGATGCTCGGGCTTGGCTTCGGAACAGTTACGCCACTGGTCGTAATCGGGCTGAACTGTATCTACGGTATCGTAGCAGCACAGTGGTATCGGAAGGGAACTCCCTGAAATGAACGTGACCCCTACTCACTCGCGCTATTTATAATACTTGACAAGTCTCATATTAATTCTATAAGTTAACCAAATATATCTATGCGAAAACTATCCAGCCTAAAATTTATTTCTCAGCTTATGCTTCTGGTCATGCTGACCATGACGATCAATGGCGTGCATGAAAGCGCACACGCCATGCAGAGTCACGTGACAACCGCAAGTGATCAAGCATTACATTCGGAGATTTCCGCACCTCATCAATGCCCCTGTACCCCTCTCGAACAACATAAAGATTACGATGGTTGCGACACATGCGTTAACTGCACTTGTCATGCGCCACTAACTAACGAAACCTTACAAATCAGTTACAATCCATCTATTCTGACACTTCATTTTTCAGACCCCTTCAAGTTTTTGCCCGAAGTCTTTCTTTCCAAGTTTGTCCCCCCGCAAATACAAGCCTAAAACACCGCGACGGCCGTAGTTTGCCCTGATTCAGGGACAATTGCATACGCATTTCCGTCGTGGTACGTCCGCAATCCATTTCGAATTGTCACACCAAAACTGAATAAAAGGAGGTTTTTCCTTTGGGAACAACTGTATTTGCAAAAGGAGCGCGGCTCCTTGTACCCGGCATCCTGTGTATTCTTACGTCTGCACCGGTATTCGCAGAGACACAACAACTGGCATTGCCGCAGGTAGTCGAGGTTTCGTTACAAAATAATGGCGACCTCAAATCATTTCGTGAAGAAAAAGGTATTCGTGATGCCGGCAAAACTCGGGCAGGACTGCTGCCCAACCCAACTCTTGACCTGGAAGGAGGGACGGGTGCCCTGACCGGCAGCAGCGCTGAAAATAACATGGCGATTGGGGTCTCACAGGAATTTCTGCTTGCAGGCAAGCGTGGCAAGCGTCTGACCGTTGCCGAGCGGGAGTTGGAAGCCTACCGTTGGCAGTTGGCCGATCGCGAACGAACATTACGCGAAGAAGTGAAGGCCGTTTTCTATGACGCCATGCTTGCAGAACAACGGCTCAAATTGACGGACCGTTCCATTGAACTCAACCGGCAGCTTCTTGAGGTTACCAAGGATCGTTTGGCCGCTGGTGACATCCCCGAACTGGAGATGAATCTGGCCAAAGTGGAACTGACCCGCAGTGAAGGAACCAGAATCGAGATCGAGCGGGCGCTTCTGCAAACAAAAGCCAGACTCTTCACCTTCATGGGGTTGCCTGCCGGTGAAACACCGGCGATTGCCGGAGCCTTGGATAACGGCTTCTCTCTCAACAAAAATCTGTCTGATCTTAAGCAGCTGGCGCTCGGGAAACGTCCGGATCTGAAGGCCCTGGATGCCGAAAAATCGAGGGGAGACGCGGATATCACTCTGGCCCAGTCCGAAACTATCCCGAATCTTACTGCCGGTCTTGCATTCAGGCGCGACACGACCGGTATGGAAATCGGCGGAGTTGAAGGCAAGGATACCGCCTACACCATTGGCTTAAAGCTGTCGATGCCGATCCCGCTGTTCGACAGGAATCAGGCCGGCGTTCAGGAAGCCCGGGCCAAGCGAAGCAGCACCGAAAGCCGTTTGACCGCTGCCACAAGGAATGTGGAGCGGGACGTAGAGACCGCCTACAGCAGTGTTCTGAATGCCGAGAAGGTGCTGTCGCTCTATACGTCAAACATTATCCCCCAGCTTGAAGAAAACCTGAAATTGACTCAAGAGTCGTACCGTCTGGGCGAGATTGGGATTCTCTCGGTCATTCAGGAACAGAAAAAATTCTTCGAGGTCAGCGACGGCTACCTGACGGCGCTCCATGCCCGGCAACTGGCACTCGTAAAACTCGAATCAGCAGTGGCGACAGACATCAACGGAGGTGTGCAGTGAATAAAAAAGCAATTATCATCGGACTTATCCTTGCCATAGCAGTTGGCGGCGGCTTTCTCTATCGTTCCACCCAGACCGGGAACAGCGGCGTGAAGCAGGCGGAACATAAAGATGAAAAGGCAGATGGCCATAAGGAAGAAAAAGCAGGCGGCCATAAAGAAGAAGGAGAGCATAAGGAAGAGAAAGAAGGCCATGAGGGACATGACGAGGCAGGCAGCGTTAAGATGACTGTCGAGGTGCAGAAGCAGAATGGCGTGGTCGTTGCTGCGGCCAAAAAGCAGCGGTTGGCCGGTGTGATCAGTGCTACCGGCAAGGTGGAGGCCAATGCCGACCGGATTGCCCATGTATCACCTCGCATCAGCGGCAAGATTGTGGCTGTCAGAGCCTCACTGGGGGACAGTGTTTCATCGGGACAGGCACTTGCTACCCTTGACAGTGTCGAACTTGGAGAAGCTCTGGGCCGTTACCACCAGTCAAAGACCAAGCTGGCCCTGGCTCAGTCAAACATGGATCGAATCAAAGGTCTGGTCGAAAAGAAAATTGCGGCCCGCAAAGACATCCTTCAGGCTGAAACAGACTTCAAGACAGCGCAGACCGAATTGCACACCGATGAAGAACGATTGTCCCTATACGGAGTTGCCATTGCCGACCTCAAGGGGGACAACCACAAAAGGCCGCTCCTGCCGGTCCGCTCACCCATCAGCGGCACCATCACTGAAAAGCACGCCATTGTCGGCGAACTTTCTGATCCTTCTAAAAGTCTCTACACCGTGGCTGACCTCTCCTCGGTCTGGGTGCTGGTAGATATAAACGAGAAAGACCTGGCCAAGGTTCGTAAAGGTCAAGGGGCAATCGTTATTGTCGGCGCTTTCCCGGACCGGAAACTGAGAGGCCGCATCACCTATATTGCCGATCTGGTTGACGAGTCCACCCGTACGGTCAAGGCGCGGATCGAGGTTGCCAATCCGGGCCGGAAGCTGAAACCTGAGATGTTCGCCACCGTCGAACTTGCTTTGGCGGCTGATGCGCCGCCGGTGCTGGCGGTACCGGAAGACGCAGTGCAGGATCTGGATGGTAAAAAGGTGGTCTTCGTTGCAGAAAATGAAACTGAGTTCGCGGCGCGGCCGGTTCAGGCAGGTAGAACGGCAGCCGGCATGGTTGAGATCGTTTCCGGCCTGAAAGAAGGCGAGAACTACGCGATCAAGGGATCGTTCATTCTCAAGTCAGAAGTGAAGAAGGGCGAAATGACAGACGAACATGGCCACGGCAAGTGAGCAAGGATGAATTATGAAGGTTGAATTATGAAAAAACCGAAAACCAGCCTGACTCTTTCATAATTCATAATTCATAATTCATACATCATAATTCTGAAATAACGGGAGCGAGACACCGATGCTAGAAAAATTGATTGCCTATACGTTGCGGCAGAAAGGAATGGTCATCTTCCTTGCGCTGCTGATAATCGTCTTCGGCACGTATTCATATCTGAAGCTGCCGATTGATGCTTTTCCGGATGTAACGAACATTCAGGTTGAAGTGGTCAGCCATGCCGATGGACTTTCGGCCATAGAGATCGAGCGGAATGTCACCTATCCGATTGAGATGTCCATGCGCGGTCTGCCGGACATCGAACAGATGCGTTCGGTCACCAAGTTCGGACTGTCGATTGTCACCATCGTCTTCAAGGACAACGTGGATATCTACTTTGCCCGGCAGCTGGTATTCGAGAGGTTGGCGGAGGCTCGGGAAAAAGTGCCCAAGGGGGTTGAGGTTGCCATGGGGCCGATCGGCACCGCCATGGGTGAGATTTACCAGTATACCCTGGAAGGGAAGATGCCGGATGATCCGCAGCAGAAAATCGCTTACCTGACTAACCTGAGAACCATTCAAGAGTGGATTATCACACCTCAGCTGAAAAGCGTGGCCGGAGTCAACGAGATCAACTCCTTCGGCGGGTATTTCAAGCAGTACCAGGTGCTTGTCTCGCCGGAGAAGCTGGTGAAATACGCCGTCACTGTGGATGATGTCTATACCGCTATCGGCAGCAATAATGAGAACGTTGGCGGTAATCTTCTGGAGCGGGGTACGGACCAGTACATTGTTCGCGGGGTCGGCCTGATAAAGGATGTTGCCGACATTGAAAGCATTGTCCTGAAATCTGCG
>JAQTXD010000065.1 GCA_028688955.1 Desulfuromonadaceae bacterium | reverse complement strand
TGTTGCCACGTTGCGTGATGTGATGTGGGTAGCCGGGTGCTATGATGCGGGCTATTCTTGGCATGGGTGAGATAGTACTGTACGATTTTCACATTAGCAACAGAAATATGGGGAGTGTCCCTAGTTTTCTCAGGCTTCTTTGGTTTAAGTATATGATTTAACCTAAATTCCAACGTGTCGACGAAGGACTCCGATCCAAAAGGCCGTCCGGAGTTAGTGGCCTTGCGGATGGCGCTATTCGTTTCTTCATCTTCAAAGGCTACAAACTCCCGATACGCATTGCGTTCCTGCGGTGAAAGCCAGGAATCTGCCGCCAGCAGTGGGTCATGTGCGCCTGACACATGGGCTTTGGCGCTGGACCACGGATACCATTCAACATTCGTAGCAAGTCCTGCCTTAATAGGGTTACGCTCGATGTAGCGTGCGACTGCCCAAAGATATTGCTCATTTTCGACTACACAAGAAAAAAACCGATTTTGCCAGATCCGACCTGACTGATTTAGCTTTCGATTGAGATACTGGGTATACATCTGGTTTGCAAGGCCGATACCGCGCGACAAGGAGTTTTCCGTCTCGGGCACGGCGAGCAGATGAATATGGTTGTTCATCAGGCAATAGGCCCAGATCTGTACATGATGCTTCTGAGTGTAACCTGCCAGCAACTTCAAATATGTCTGTCGGACCTCATCATCAAAGAATACCGTAGCGCGGTTGTTGCCACGTTGCGTGATGTGATGCGGGTAGCCGGGTGCTAAGATGCGGGCTATTCTTGGCATGGGTGAGATAGTACTGTACGATTTTCACATTAGCAGCAGAAATATGGGGAGTGTCCCTAGTTTCCCCTAGTTTCCCTAGTTTCCCCCCATCTTTTCAATAGGATAGCCATATTCGAGTCGCAATCTCTTCATCGTCGCGTACCGGGCAGCAACTCCTTCGCATAGTACGCCATGGCCTTTTTTATGATTTCATTCTCAAGACGGGAATCTGCCAGTTCTTTACGCAAACGGGAATTCTCAGCTTCAAGCTCGGTAACAGGGCGGCTTGATCCACTGCCAGCTTTTGGATTCTTGATGCGATATACCCAGTTTTTCAACGTCATAGGCGGAATTGATAGCCGACGGCCAGCCTCAGCTATGCTCAAACCGGATTCTTTAACCAACTTTACCGCTTCCTGCTTGAATTCCTCTGTGTAGTACTGCCGTGGAATCTCCATGTGAACTCCTCCTGTGGGGTGACAACATACCACATTTGGTGTCCACTTTTTTCAGCTTACGTCACTTTTAGGATTTTCTCTCGGTAGTTTCGCTTTTGAGTTTTTGAATCGATTTGTAGTTGTTCCAAATGGCAACTCCCCATAAATAGAGGCTTACCGTCGAAATACCAATTGTTATAAGTAGAGCGTCCTTCCCAGATGCCAAGACATTCCCGGTCTTGCTGGATATGATGACTCCGGTCTCTTGATAGTTAAGAATCATGAATACAGCAATCCCTGACACTGCAAACGCAATCAGATATCCAAGGTAGATACTACTGTTGTTTTTTTGACTTGAAGATTCATTCATTGTTTTTATTCACCTAACTTGTTATTGACCGGTTAGATACTGGCATCTACATTTATATGCAAGCATCTACTTATAGATAAATGCATCTATAAATAGATCCCTACGAAGTATATACATATAGACGCTTTCTCGGTTTTCCGCCGTTATCCTTTTCATCTATTTGTATATGCTTCTCCAGCGGAGTGCCGACGATTTTACCGTACTGCACAAACCAGAGTTGTTTCTCAGGATTCCACCGTCCACCCACCGCTTTTGCTTTTGCCTGCACATCCTTTTCAAACCCTTCGATGCGAAGGGGAACCAGAGTGTCGGCAGAGAATTTCGGCGGTGGTGGCGCCCAGTCCGTTCTCTCCACAACAAGCTCCACCGTCTTAATCCGCTGCTTCAACTCTGCATCATAGCGAAACCTGACACATACCAGGGCATCACCATACTTTTCTGTTAATTTCCTGGTTCCCTTTTGACCAGGTTTCAGAATCAATCGAGTCTTCATATTGTTCTCCGTCAATCTCTCGAGATTGAGTGAATTCCATATCACAGTATCTCAATTCAATAAACGTATTTAATGTTTTCACTTATCCGGCCTGTTTGTGCGTTTCTGAATGCAAAGAAATAAACGCCTCGGCCTCTGTCATGCATGAAGCACAATTTAAAATTTAACGGTTTATTGAATGACCGTTTCTATAATTCTGGTATAGTTACACCTGATATCCAATGGAAGGAGGCTTCGCATGAAAGTTAAATCATTTGTTACAAGCATGCTGATTTTGCTGACGTCACTTTGCTCGCCCGTTGTTGCTTCGGCCACACCATTCAAGGTCCTGGTGGTCATGAGCTATGAAGAGAACAATCCCTGGTGCCAAGAAATAAAAGAGGGGATCGATTCAGTGCTGGGAAAAAAATCCGACATCACCTATTTTTACATGGACACAAAATCTAACTTCAAGGGAGGTGCAGACAAGGCTGCCGCAGCGAACGAACTGTACCGGCGGCTCGCTCCCCATGGGGTCATTACCGCCGATGATGATGCCCAGGCAATGTACGTGCTCCCTTATCTGAAGGACCGCACAGATGTTCCGGTGATGTTCTGTGGTGTCAATGCGGACGCAAAACAGTATGGTTTTCCGACAAAAAACATTTCAGGTGTTCTGGAGCGTGCCCACGTGTCTGAGTCCATTGCTTTTCTCAAACAATTGCTGCCCTCCGTAAAAAAAATCGGCTTTATCGTCAACAATGTTCCTGCCGGCAAGGCATTACAGCGCCAGGTTGAAGCTGAAAAAGGGAAGTACCTGGCTGCGGTATCGAGTTTCAACCTTGTATCGACAAGCGCCGAACTGAGGAAGATGGCTGCCACGCTCAACAAAAGTACCGATGCAGTGTATGTGGACAGCCTTGAGGGAATTACCGATGATCAACACAGACCGATGACCAACAAGGAAATATTTCAAGTATTCCGGGAAGTCTACCGTAAGCCAATTATTGGTGCAAACAGCTACCACGTGGAGCAGGGAGCGCTTTGCGCCGTAGTTAAGACAGGCCAGGAGCAGGGGGAAATTGCCGCGAATCAGCTTTTGCAGGCGATGAATGGCAAACCGGTGTCAGAGATCAAGATTGCACAGAACAATAGTGGTCGAAGGCTCATCAATGTTGACACCATGGATACACTCGGCATTACCCCGCGCCCCATTGTCATGATTGGCGCAACCCTGGTCAAGACTCGCTAATGGCAGGCATTAGTTTGCTCGCGCTCATCAGGCCAACCCGGATCAGCAGCAAGCTGTTAGGTGTTGTCTTCCTTATCATGATTGCTTTTGCCGCTATTGTGGCCATTGTCGCATGGTCGGTTACCCGCGTCGGCAAACTGTCAACTGATGAGAGCATCGCCAAATTGCAGGAGATAAGCAAAGCATCCAATACGGCACGCGATTTATCCCTGATATTTTCCGAAATCGAGCTGATCCGTCGGACGTTTTACGGGCAAGATGATCTTCTGAATAATTCAGGTGAACAGCTCCGGCAAGACTTGCAACGGGTTATAGCCCAAACCCCGGATTCTCCCCTCAATGACTCCCTGAATACTCTATTCCGTGAGATGAAGCTGTTTCTGGCGCAATGCGACGCGATAAACCGGCAGCTGGAACAACGCAGCACAACTAGCCAGGAGGCTCACCAGGAGCTGAACGCTCTTGAAAAACTGATCAGCAGGAGGCTGATCGATCAAGCCAAGCAAGGGGGCGACAAGCTCTATCTGGAGCAGATTCTCGGGCTGGTGACCGGCTACCGTGAAAGTCTGCTGACCGTTGACAAGCTTCATTCCGAACATATTGGCCACTATGGTGAAAATGCAAAGCCTCGTTCAGAGAGGGCCATCACGGAACAACTTGATGACCTGATGCTCAGGCTTCAGACAATATCCTCAGCGCATTCGGAAGTCGGATTTCACGGCATGAGGCTACTGCAGGACGTCAAACGTTATCGCAGCATAGAAACTGCCTTGCATGCGTCGCTCAACACGCTCCAAAGCTCTTTCAACGGTATCCTTGCCGTGCAAAGCAGTACTCTCGCAAATCTGAACGAAATCAACCAGAATAATCTCAAAGCAACATCAGCCATTACCGTCACAATTAACGATCTTGTTACATCCACCCTGGCATATGTTATCTGCATCGCCGTTCTGGTCATCGGGCTGACCGTTTGGCTGACACTCACTATTATCCAGCGTAACATCAACCTTCCGCTTAAACAGGTCATACATTATATTGATACCATAGGGAAAGACTCTGTTCTGAGTGCCCCCGTAATAAGGGAGGACGAGTGGGGAACGATTGAACTGGCCCTCAGGGATATGCGCAATAAGCTTGCAACCTCTACCGCCGCCATGAAGGAAAGCGAAGTAAGGTACGCCTCAATATTTGCCCATATCGGTATCGGCATAGCCCTCATCAGTCCCCGCATGGAGATTATCTCCTTGAACCCGGTTATGAAAAAATGGTTCCCTCATATTGACCCCGGGCAAACCCCGCTTTGTTACCAAGCCTTCAATTCACCGCCCGCAGACGATATCTGTCCCTATTGCCCATCGATTTTGTCCCTTCAGGATGGCAAGGTACATGTGTCGACCACTGAAACGCCAACAGCCGATGGAATATGCAACTACCGGATCATCTCAACGCCTCTTACAGCGGAGGATGGCTCGATTACGGCAGTGATCGAGGTGGTGGAAGACATTACCCCTTCTGTATCCGCCGAGCAACTCATCCGGCGCAACGAGGAGTTCGTCAGAAACATTATCGACAATGTTGATGAGGGCTTTCTCGTTTTCGGGGCTGATTTCAGGATTATTGCGTGTAACCGGATCTTCTGTGAGTGGTTTGGCCTGCTTCGGGAGGATGTCCTGGGCAAATCCCTCCATGAAATATCGGACAAGTACCCCTACTCCGGCAATCGTATACAGGAAATTAATGCGTTTGACGTGTTTACAACCGGCGAATCGCGAGCAGCCATACTCTCGCACGTGTTGGCTGATGGCAGCGTTCGCTACCATGACGCCAAATTGTTTCCACTCATGGATGCGACCGGCGCGGTAACCTCGATCATTGAAACGATTCAGGACATTACCGAGCGGCATCTGTTTCTTGAGGAACAGCAGAACTTAAAGGTTGCAGCCGAGGCAGCCAACTGTGCCAAGAGCGAATTTCTTGCCAACATGAGCCATGAAATACGCACCCCCATGAATGGAATCATGGGTATGGCACAGTTACTGGCATATACCGATCTTACCCAGGAGCAGAATCAGTACCTTTCTGCAATCATGGTTTCTTCAAAAAATCTTCTACAGCTTATCAATGATATCCTCGATCTTTCAAAAATAGAGTCCGGCAAACTGGAACTCGAACAAAACACGTTTAGCCTGAGCGGATGTATCAATGACCTGATCAAGACACAGATCGAATATATCAGAACGAAAGGCCTCTCAATTTCGACAACCATCTCGCCTGAAGTTCCGGACACTATTATTGGCGACCCGCTGCGACTGAAGCAGATCCTGCTCAACATCATCGGTAATGCCATCAAGTTTACGGATAAGGGAGGTATCACCGTATCCGTGAGGATTCTGGAGAAGCGTGGCTGCACGAACGTGTATGAGATCAGTATAACCGACACCGGCATAGGCATCGCAGAGAGCAATCTGGACAGAATATTCGATCCGTTTACCCAGGCAGACTCCACAATGACGCGCAAATATGGCGGCACCGGACTTGGGCTTGCCATCTGTCAGCGGTTGGTGGAACGAATGAGCGGACATATCGTTGTCAGCAGTACGCCGGGGGCCGGAACCACCTTCTGTATCATTCTTCCCTTTGGCATGGCCGGTGAAAATGTCCAGGCCGATCCCGTTGCCGAAAACACTCCTCCGCTCATCCTCAGTGACAGGCATCTGCACATACTCGTGGTGGAAGACAATGAGATGAACAGCATGGTTGTTGGCGGTTTTCTTGCCAAGATGGGGGTAACGGTCGAATATGCCATGGATGGCCGCGAGGCCGTTGAGAAGTGGAATAAAGGCGCCTACGACTTGATTCTTATGGATATTCAGATGCCGGTCATGACCGGAGAAGAGGCGCTCGGAGCCATCAGGGAATCGGAACGTGAACATGGCGGCCATATACCGGTGGTCGCCCTGACAGCCCATGCACTTGATACGGAGCGTAAGCGCTTGTTGTCTCTCGGCTTCGACGCACATCTGTCCAAACCAGTCGAAATTGAAAAACTGGCGGAATGCATAGCTAACCTTGTTGAGGCTTCATAATGCACTCGTTGGCAGCACTCGGCGCAGTTTTTTCCCAAGTACCGGGTGTTGATGAGATTCTGGAAAGTATGCAGGCCGCTCAAAAAGTTCATCGGATTGCTGCTTCAGAAGCAAACTAATCAAGGGATACCACAGATGATTGACCATGACAGACTGATTGCTACCTTTATGGACCTCTGCAAGATTGATTCTGAACCGACCGGTGAACGTTTAATGGCTGACCGGCTGACGGAACTGCTCGCATCACTCGGCTTTGTAGTCTCCGAGGATGACACCGGCATGAAAATAGGTGGTAACGCAGGAAACATTTATGCGCGGTTGGAAGGCAACGCTGCTGGAGAAACAGTACTCTTCTCCTGCCATATGGACCGGGTTGTTCCAGGTGCGAATGTCAAGCCACGCATTGACGGGGAATATATTGTAAGTGATGGTACTACCGTACTCGGGGCAGGCGATGTTTCAGGGTTGGCAGCTCTGCTGGAGGGAATCACCGTACTGAAGGAAAACAGGAGTGCTCATCCGGCCATCGAGCTGGTACTGACCGTCGCAGAAGAGTTGTCACTGGTTGGTTCCAAGCATTTCGACACAACCCAGGTCACCTCGCGGATAGGCTTTGTTCTCGATGCTGGTGGAGATGTCGGGGAAATTGTCCTTCAAGCACCGGAGCACATTAAATTCACTGCCGTATTTCATGGCCGAAGTGCACATGCCGGTTTTGCCCCGGAACAGGGAGTGTCTGCTATTCAGATGGCAGCTTCCGCTGTCAGCAGGATGGGGTTGCTCCGCATTGACGCGGAAACAACCGCCAATATCGGCAGCATCTCGGCAATCGGGCCGACCAATATTGTGCAAGACCGATGCGAGCTTCAGGGCGAGGTTCGGTCACTGACACCAGCAAAAGTTCAGTCCCATATGGCAACTCTGTCTGATGTTATGCACGCTGCTGCTGTCGAATATGGTGGTTCAGTAACCATCGAGTCCGAGACATCCTATCACTCATATCAACTGCAAGAAGAAAGCGAACCGGTACGCAGGGCGGCTCGGGCCGCAGCAGAAATCGGTGTGCCGATTCGCTACAAGGCAACCGGCGGCGGCTCTGATGCAAACTGTTTCAATAGCCGGGGCTTGCCAACCGTAGTACTCAGCTGTGGATATGAGAAGGTTCATACGACAGCGGAGCGGATTCCTTTGAAACAGCTTGTTCTTCTTACTGAGTGGGTACTCGCCATTATTAGCGACGGGGGTGCTGCATGACGGTTTCTCTACTGGACAATCCCATACTTTCCTCCCGATATTTCTATCCCTGGCCGAACCACTTCGAAAATCCTTTTTTCGTCACTGGCGATGGCTACCGTCTGGGATGCCGCTATCTGGAAGTTTCCAATTCAGGTCCAACCATCATTCATTTTCACGGTAATGGCGAGTGCGTTCAGGATTATCTGGGGGATTTTGAACAACGTATTGCCGGTTTGGGGGCAAATCTGCTGCTGGCTGAATACCGAGGTTACGGCATGTCGAGCGGTGAACCTGCACTTGTCGCCTTACTGGAAGATGTGCGCCTGGTTGTTGAAGCGTGTGATATTCCACCGGAAGAGATAATATTCTTCGGCCGGTCGCTTGGCTCTCTCTACGCCCTGCATGGAACTTCGCTGTATCCCCAATCGGCAGGCCTCATTATTGAAAGCGGATTGGCCGACCCGCTTGAGCGGGTTCTCGTTCGAATCGAACCGCGAGATGTGGGCGCTACCATGGACGAACTGAAGAACGAAGTAGACCGCTACTTTGACCAGAAGACTAAAATAACCTCGTATGCCGGTCGGGTGCTGATAATGCACACACGTAATGACGACATGGTATCAGCCTATCACGCAGAACGGCTCTACGAATGGGCAAATGATCCGAAGGAACTGGTGCTTTTTGAGCGAGGCGACCACAACACTATCCTGCCTGCCAATGAGGAAGTGTATTTTTCAAAAGTCGGGAAACTGGTAAGGCAGGTTTCATCTGAACTAAATCATAAAAGGGTATGAGCATGGCATACAACAAATCCATTGAACAACGCATTGATGCCTTGATGGAACAGTGGTCGAACATTGAGAAGAAAAGAATGTTCGGAGGGGTCTGCTATCTAACGGGAGGAAACATGTGCTTCGGTATCTGGCAGGAATATCTGATAGTACGTACAGACTTTGCCACGTCTCAGAAACAGATGCAGAAGGATTTTGTCCGCCCGTTTGATATTACCGGCAAACCGATGAAGGGATGGTTCATGGTCGCCTCTGAGGGGTGGCCGACAGATACGGAAATGAGTGAGTGGTTGGTGATGGGACGGGAATTTGCCCTGACGCTGCCAGAAAAATAGAGGACCAGACACATGTGTGGACGATTTGTAACCATGATCCCATATGAAGAGTTGAAGCAGCTTTTCGACCTTACTGAGAGTTCAACCAGAATTGAGCCGAAATACAACGTTGCTCCTGCGCAGCAGGTTTCGGTAGTCCGGAGTAACGGAGAGCATAACGTACTTACACCTATGCGATGGGGACTTATTCCCGCCTGGTCAAAAGATGCTTCGATAGCCGGTCACACCATAAATGCACGCTGTGAAACAGTTGCCGAAAAACCATCTTTCCGACACGCAATCAAATACAATCGCTGCATCATCCCAATTTCCGGTTTTTACGAATGGTCTCATAGCGGTGGTACGAAAACACCACATTACATATATCTGACTGAAAATGTACCGATGAGCCTTGCCGGTATCTGGGAACACTGGAAGGCACCTGATGGTGGAGAGATGGAGACGTTCTCGATAGTGACCACCACGTCGAATAGTCTCATACAGCCCTTACATGACCGGATGCCTGTGATACTGCAACCGGCAGATTGCGATTTATGGCTGTCAAAGAATGTTCACAACCCGCATGAATTGACTCCTCTTTACCAGCCATACCCGGCAGATGAGATGATGCTTCATGAGGTCTCCCGCCTGGTCAATAATACCCGTTTTGATTCTCCGTCATGTATCGAAAAAGTGTAGCAACTCCTGTATACAGTTGATTTCTACAGTCTCAGTTATTACATTGGAATCGCAGTGACCACACATCTCATCTAGTAAGGAGTTGATATCATGTCTATACCGTCATCACCACGTAGCACATCGTATCGGGGAATTGAAGTTGCACAGAGCAATACTATGGGTGCCGTTTATGGATGGATGGCAGCAGGGTTGGCCGTTACCGCTTTTGTTTCGATGGCTGTTGTGAGTTCACCCGCCTTGCTGAACATGCTGTACGGCAACAGGGTGATGTTTTTTGGTCTGATGATTGCGGAACTGGGGCTGGTCTTTGCAATTGGCGGATTTGCCGTCCGTATGGGGACAGCTACTGCCGCACCGCTCTTCCTGTTGTACTCGGCACTAAATGGAGTGACAATTTCCGGAATTTTCCTTGTCTATACCGGACAATCAATCTCTTCCGCCTTTGTCACGACAGCCGGAACTTTCGGAGCCATGAGCATCTATGGACTCGTGACCAAGCGTGACCTGACCTCCCTTGGTTCTTTCTGTTTTATGGGACTTATCGGGATTGTCATCGCATCAATCGTGAATATATTCCTTCACTCGAACATGATCCAGTTCATGGTAAGCGGAATCGGTCTGATTGTATTTATCGGCCTCACTGCCTATGACACCCAGAAGCTCAAGGGTGTAAGAGGTGGCGCAGCAGTCGCCGGTGCATTGGCACTCTACCTCGACTTCATCAACATCTTCCTGATGATGCTCCAGTTGTTCGGCGACAGGAGAGACTAAAGAACGTCCTCATAACAAAAAATTCAGGGGCCACCTTTTCAGTTGGCCCCTGGTATTTCCCTTCCAGTTTCTGAATCCATGCTGCAACACCACAGACAACTATAACCGGTCAAACTGACGTAAAAATGTAGAGTGAAATTTGGTGACACAAATTTGGTCTCCTCACTCTGCAACGTTTATATCGATTAAGCAAGAACATGCTGATACTGTCTTTGGCAAAGTCAGGGATGTTTTTAATCGGCTCTTTCCATTTACAGATAAAGAGCTATGATAATTTGTCATTGCTAATTTAAAAAAAACATTGCGAAAAAGTTGACTATGTTGATCAGCGAATGGATATCAGCCATGAATCAGTTCGGTCTCATATTTGAAAGCAGGATGCCAAGTTACTGATTCGGGCAAACGGCTGTTAGTCAAACAAAAATGTATCCGATTGAGTAAAAAAAGCAGTACTTGACAGGTATATCAATTGTGCTACATGTAAATATCGTGTTTTTAAAATATACCAATATTGCAGGTAAATATTTTGGGTACAGAGTGTCTTTACATAGTTATTCAGATGATTTTAAGACTATCTTGCCACATCAAGGAATGGTTTCCTGCTGGTAGATTTCGCTGGCAACATCATTGAAACCAATAATAGTTACTGCCAATTAACCGGTTACCCAACGAGAGTTGCAGCACCTTGTACGTCAGTTTAGACTGTAACAAATGAACTTTTTCTCGTAGTTTGTTACCATATGGAATACGTGGCCGGAGTTGATTAATCAGGTACATTATGCAGGTAGTCTTTATGGAGTAATCCAGGCAACGAAACCAACCCCTCAAAGGAGAAGCTGTTGAGCCCCATCAATAAGCTTTTTTCGGACGGTATAAAACTTCCGTCACCCCCGGCAATTGCCATAAAAATTATTGAAACGGTTCGTAGGGATGACTTTTCTTTCAAGGATCTTGCGGCCGTTCTCGAGACTGATCCTGCCCTGACGGTAAGAATCCTGAGAGCTGCGAACTCACCCTATTACAACGTATCCAGTACGGTAAACAGTATTGAAAAGTCATTAGCGATACTCGGTACCCATGCCGTGAAGAATATCGCTCTATCGTTTGTCATATGCTCAGGGTTTACCTGCGATGCCTATGAAACTTTTGACTCAGCAGCTTTCTGGCGGCATGCTCTCTCATCGGCTGTTGCTGCAGAATTGACAGCCAGGCTTGCAGGAGTAAGCACCGATGATATTTTTATCTCTGCCCTGCTTCATGATATCGGTATTATGATTATGCACGGCTGGTGCCCACAGGACTACCGACGCGTCGTTGAACACAGGAACGAAGGAAATCAGTCATTGACTGAAATTGAGCGGGATATTTTTGGGTTTGACCATCAGGAGGTAGGGGCCAGGCTGCTTGAAAACTGGCTACTTCCGAAAGATATCTATGAGCCGATTCGTTACCACCATCTTGAAGTTGTTGTTCAGGATGAATACAAAGTTCCAACGACGATATTATGCATAGCCAACAATCTGTCCTCCTTCTACAACGGCTCTCAGGATGTCAACAAAATCAGACAGGTGAAACGTCTTCTTGACACTGATTTCTGCATTAATGGAAAAAAGGTTGACGCATTGGTAGAGTCAGTTGCAGTTAAATCTCTTGAACTGTTCTCCTCATTTGAAATTGCTCCAGGAGAGATGCGACCTTTCTCTCAGATACTCCAGGAAGCAAACAGGGGGCTTAGCGAGTTGCATGACTCGTATGAACTTCAGATTATCGAACTTAAACAGTCAAAAGCAAAGCTGCAAAAACAAGCGAAAGAGCTCATGGAAATAAATGAAAAACTTCGTGAGCTTGCGTCATATGACGGCCTGACAGGAATTTGTAATTATCGTGTATTCCAGGAAACGATGGACAGTGAGATTGCGCGATCACGAAGATATGGCAGGGAGTTTGCCCTGATAATGTTCGACGTTGACAATCTCAAACGGATTAATGACGAGTATGGCCATCCGGTTGGAGACACCGTGCTTGTCAGTATTTGCCAGGCAGTGAAAAAAATAATTCGGGAGTCTGATACCTTTGTCCGTAGCGGAGGAGATGAATTCGCTGTCATAATGCCGGAAACAGATAAAAAACGGGCTGCAATCGTTGCCGAACATCTGAGAACGTGCGTTGAAGAGCTACCTATTCATATTGAAAACAAGAAAATCCCGGTTCGGATAAGTATAGGGCTGACGACCTTTGATCCATCTAATGATACAACTGACAAGGGCCAGATAATCCTTATGGCGGATAAGGCATTATACGAGGCCAAGAGAAGTGGCAGAAACGTGTCAAAGTCCTTTTTCATTCACACATAATGCGATAGTGAATCATCTCTCATCTTTCCTCTTTAGTATCCCAAATGGTTGTTTCTAAATTTTTGAATGGTTTTCATACTTCTTTACAATCTATTCGCAATACATATTCCGATAAAATAAGTATACTTCAAACAGTGTTTACATAAATGGAAATCTCGTCCATTTGGGTGCTGTGGGGAAGGAAGAGCTGGAAGACCGGAAAAGAAGATGTCTTTTTCACGCCGGTTCTATGAGGTAGTGCCATGAAATTTTCAGAACTTGTAAATATTGATGAACTTCGGGAACTCTGCGAGAGCTTTACCGCCATTACCGGTGCTGTGACGGCCCTTCTTGAACTTGATGGAAGTATTCTGATCGCAACGGGATGGCAGGACATCTGTACCCACTTCCACCGTGTTAATGATGCAACTGCCTGCCGTTGCAGGGAGAGTGATACTATCCTCGCCGGTGGACTTACAAAAGGAGATCCATACAACGTCTACAAATGCAAAAATGGCTTAGTCGATGTTGCCGTGCCGATTACAATTCGCGGTGAACATGTAGCTAATTTATTTACCGGCCAGTTTTTTACCGAAACGCCAAACATGGGTTATTTTATCCGTCAGGCGGAGGAGTTCGGGTTTGATACGGACTCATATCTTGATGCTCTGCAGCAGGTTCCTGTTTTTTCTGAAGAAACCATTAAAGAGATGATGAACTTTTTCCTTCGTCTGGCCCAACTGATTGGCGAAATGGGGCTTGCCAGGAAGGATTTGCTAGAAGGCAGCCAGAAGCTGGCACAGAGCGAAGAACGGCTCCAGTTGGCGGTTAAAACAGCCAGAATCGGAATCTTTGACTGGGATATTGTGAGTAATGAGCTGACCTGGGACAACAGTATGTACGTGCTCTATGGTATTTGCAAAGAGGACTTCAAGGGCGCCTATTCGGCCTGGTCCGCTACGCTCCATCCGGAAGATAGACCGTACGCTGAAACAGAAATACAAGCCGCTCTGCGTGGCGAACGCGAGTATACCCCCGAATTTCGCATTATCCGCCCGGATGGTACAGTGAGGTGCATGAAAGCATCTTCGCAAACTTTTTTCGATGATAATGGTAAACCGCTTCGCATGATCGGCACCAATATCGACATTACCGACCAAAAAATTGCTGAAGAAGAGAAACATGCCTTTGAGCAGCAACTACAGCAGACCCAAAAACTGGAGAGTCTCGGTGTTCTGGCGGGTGGTATAGCTCATGACTTCAATAACATACTTACAATCATCATCGGAAATTGCTCCCTTGCAGCGATGCATTATGAAACCGCCGGGGATTACATCCCCGTGATAGAAAAAGCCGCTGAACGTGCTGCAGCTCTGTGCCGTCAGATGATGGTGTATGCCGGGAAAGCTCCTTTTTCGGAGTCATTAGTCGTCATGTGGTTGCTGGTGGACGATGTGATAAATATGCTGAAAGCGACCACCAGGCAGAACGTGGTCATCAAAACTAAGTTTTTACCAGATATACCGCCTATCAAAGGCGATTCCGGTCAGCTCAGGCAGATTGTCATGAATCTGGTCGTCAATGCCTCGGAAGCGATAGGCGAGATGCAGGGTGAGTTTGCGTGACACTGTCCAAGGAGGAGATTCAGGCGCTGGAGTCATCTAGGGATCATCTTGGCAAGCCTATTCAGGCAGGTATGTACCTCTGTCTTGATGTCACTGATACCGGTTGTGGCATGGATAACGAAACCAAAAGAAGGTTCTTCGAGCCGTTCTACACCACAAAATTCACCGGGCGTGGCCTTGGAATGTCAGCGGTACTCGGCATTCTCAAGGCGCATAATGGGGCATTACAGCTGTTTAGTCAGCCGGGGAAGGGAACAACCGTTAAGGTGTATTTACCTGTTCCGACCGCTGCCACCGATGGGACTGAATCCCTTCAGCAGACTGACCCCGGAGCGTGGAGGGGGAACGGCACTATCCTGCTGGTAGAAGATGAACAACAGGTGAAGTTAGTAGGGAAAGCCATGTTGCAGGCACTGGGATTCACCGTTATTGAAGCTGTAAATGGCGAGGAAGCGCTGGAGCAGTATCGGAAGAACTCTGCAGATATAACCATTGTAGTGACTGACATAGGTATGCCGATCATGGATGGCTATGAATTGATCCATGAGCTGAAGAATCTTACTCCAAAACTGCCCATTATTATTTCCAGCGGTTTTGGTGATACGGAGGTTGCCTCCAGAATTGCACGTGAGAACATTGCGGGGTTAATCTGTAAACCTTATAACTTTTTAGAATTACGGGAGGTTGTGAAGAGTGTGGCAGGGCGGATGTGATTAAAGCGTATACCCAGGCGGGTGCTCTTTATCGGGTAAATAAATTGCGGACAATGTTTAGTAGATACATTTGATCATTTCGTAGGTTTCCGACATTATTTGATCATAGTCGCAGCTTTTTTCAGAAACGATGTCACGAAGGAGTGCGAAAGAATTGGCACTGATACTGTTTATCTGCAGGCCGACACCATTTACTCCCTTCCTCACGACATTCGCATTGAAATTAAAGAATGAATTTTTTGAACTATTAACTTTAATATGGACCGGGGCATTAAGTGGTAAATCTATGTCCGTTTTTACAAACATTCCACGAATACTCAGGTTGTCCGTTTTACCTGTGACGGTAGAGCCTTCGTACATGATCGATGCAACGACTGAATGGTTGACCCTTGTAAAACTTCTCCCACTCATTGTGTCCCCCGCAAGCATAGTAGTTTGGCTTTTAAAGCAATTAATATGCCGTTTGTATAACGTGCCTTACTTAATGGATAATGTTTTTAAATGACGTATTATTACGGGTCAGATGTAAAGTTTTTCGACAAGCAGCGCAGGTACTGTCGTCAGATTTTTAATGTTTGCCAGCATACTCTGCTGGCCGCAAGAGTGCTTCAGCCCTGATAAATCAGTCAGGCTGGAGGCTTCTCTGGTAATGCATGGTAATGGAAGGTTAACGGACAATGAACCCTCAAAAAATTACATCCTTAGATCGTTTACTGGCTCGCATGTGCGAACTCTGCCCGGTCTGTCGCCATGCCAGTGCTATGCAAAAGGGGCTTGCATATTCTTTCGTGAAAAATGTTGAAGTGGGCATGTGTCCATTTTGCCAGGCGTATGAGAAGGTTCATGGTAAAAAAGCCCACGAGGCGAGACAGTGAGCTTGATAACGACTTCATGCCTTCGAGTGTGAGTGCATGGCAGATATAACGAATTAATCCCGGAGTCGTTTTCGGGGAAGTTCCCACCCCCTGAGGATTGCGGCACACCGGATGCCGATGACGATAGCTGCGCTTGCGGTAAGTGATGCTGATTGCGGCAGGGAGTACAGGTTCATAACATACAGCGCCGTGCAGCCGATGATGCAGGCGGTTGCATAAACTTCTCGCTGAAGTATCAGGGGAATGTCATTACACAGAACATCCCGGACAAGACCTCCACAGGTTGCAGTCATAACCCCCATAATGATAGCACCCATAAATCCAAGATGATAGGTAAGGGCCTTCATCGTTCCGATAACCGCAAAAGTGCCGAGTCCCAGCGCATCCAATATGAGCAGCAGATTTCGCCGCCGTTCAAAACGGCGTGGTGTAATAAATACCAGTAGTGATGTGCCGACTGCAAGATACAGGTAAAGTTCGTTTTTAAAACAGAATGGCGGCAGGTCGTTCATCAGGACGTCTCGCAGAACGCCGCCTCCTGTGGCGGTAACAATCCCGAGCATGACAACGCCAAGCAGATCCATATGTTTACGTATGCCGGTCAGTGCTCCGGATGCGGCAAAAGCGATGGTACCGAGAAGGTCAAGAAAGTAAAGCATATCAGACATATAGTATCCAGGAGCGTGTTCAAGCTACGCAAGGAGGGATTTGATTGTATAGCGAGTACTTACAAGCGGAAGGGAATTTCAATCGCACTATGATTTGATTCGTTGCGAAAAAATATGCCGAATCGGTTTCAGTCTGATCCCGGCGATACCTCGGTACATAAACTGTAAACAGAGTGGCCGTTCAATGTCATTGCTGACCCGTCTTGAAGACTTATCAGTCCCCACTCATGTGCACCCCGTCGATGGTGAACAGAAATGGGTATCGACTTCCCCCTCGCCAATGAGAATCACAAGGATGCATTAGGTGCCATATAATTGTATTGACGTATGTGTAACTGTATCATACATTCGATAGAACAGTATTATTTTTATGTGACATATGTTGAACTTATCTATGCAGAACATTCTCGCCAGCCGTAAAAAAATGATTTACTGCGGACGCTTAAAAGGATTTTGCAATGAAGATGAGAATATTTACAGGCATGCCGCATGTACTGATGGCTAAGACGACACATTGTGATGAACAAGGTTTAAGCGCACACAACCTACTAATTTTTGAGAAACAGGCTGCAGCATCTCGTAACTATGATGAGGCCACCCGGGTAAAAAAACACCGAAACGAGTTTAAACGTGTCAACTAATACCTGCATGGATCCGGCACTGTGTGAGCAACTCAAGCGGGTGCTCGACTCGTTGGAGGTGCTGCTTCCTCAGCGTACCGAAAAGATTGACTGGCGGGAATGCCATGCCGCAAACTGGCGGCGGAACTCATTATCCGGCTATCTTGACCCGGTTCCGGAAATCGAGGGCATTCATCTTGATGATCTTCTTGGCATCGAGACCCAGAAACGGGAGCTTGTCCAGAATACCTGCCAGTTTCTAAAGAAATTTCCCGCCAACAATGTTCTCCTCTGGGGAACACGGGGCACTGGTAAATCGTCACTTGTCCGGGCGCTCCTCAATTATTTTGCTCCGCAAGGTCTTAGAATAATCCAAGTGGATAAAGATGACCTGATTCACCTGCCCATGATAGTAGACTCAATCAAGCATGAGCCCTATCGGTTTATCCTGTTTTCAGATGATGTCTCATTTGAAGTAGGCGAAATCGGTTATAAAATGCTGAAAAGTGCTCTTGATGGCTCCGTGTACGCACCGCCGGAAAATACCCGCATATACGTAACCTCCAATCGTCGCCATCTGTTGCCTGAGTATGAAACGGATAACAGGGGGGCTATGCTGGTAAATAACGAAATTCATCATGGGGAAGCGGTTGAGGAAAAAATTTCACTATCCGGCAGGTTCGGTTTGTGGATCGGTTTTCATCCGTTTTCACAGGAACAGTACGTTGAAGTTGTCCGGCAATGGGTCATAAAGCTCTCACAGCACAGTAATCTCGGCAACGTGTGGGATCAGGAAGCGGAAAAAGCTGCCATTGAGTGGGGGTATAATAAGGGTGACAACAGCGGTCGCATTGCCTACCAATTTGCCACGGACTGGGTTGGGAAGGCACTCTTGAAGCAGGCCCCGTAACGCACATCTCACAGCTCCGCTGTTGTACTCCTGGTCAAACAACATCAGTCACAGCAATTCCCTCTACTGATTTTGCCCAATTTGTGCTCCCGCAGCCACTCATTAATCATACCCGAAGCACATCCGACGCCTGCATCCACTGTAATAGCCTTGACCGGGCAGTTGAGGGCGCATGCCCCACACTCCATACACGCATCTTTGTCGACGAGTTCAGCCTTTTTGTCACATACAACAAACACCTGGTGTGGGCATACTTCCTCGCATCGCCCGCATCCGACACAGGTTTCATGGTCGTACGCAAGGCTGACAACGTTTTTCAGGTATCTAAAACCAATCATGCAATAATTCCCTTAGACAAGGTGTCCCACTATTAGCAGCAGAATAGCTGCGGCAATGGCACATCCCATAACCGGAATACCGATTCTCATCTCTTTTTTGACACCTGATCGAGATGTATAGGTTGTGCAACCGGTAAAGTTGAGGGTGTAAAAGGCACTTACAGCCGGTAGTGCCAGAAATGTCCCGATGATAGTCAGTGGCTGCCATTGTGCACCGATGAAGAGCCAATAGATGAGAGCCCATGCTAAACCAATGACTGCTCCTTTGATGGCGAAGCTTCTGCTTGGCAGCAGAGGAAGCAAAAGCGGACCAAATACAATCCCGCTCAGGACGGCACCCATATATGCCCCGAATGCGGTCAAGCCGGCTGAGACAGTGCCGAAGGCTGCAGATATTAGGAGCATAACAGTAGAAATAACCACTAACGGCTTGATTTCGAGAACCACCTCAACCGGTATCAGCACCAGGCGATCGTACCAGGAGAACGTCAGTTTTCTTCGCATGGCCGGAGTTGTTACCATGCCGTTGTCAAGATACTCCGGGAGGTCGGTGGCAACTATTGCTGCATAGCTGACAGTAAATCCGCAGCGCTGTGCCACTTGATGTGCGGAAACGCCGGGAGCACCGAGAATAGGAAGAATCAGATTACGATGGCTGACAGTTTTTGCAAGGTTGCTTGACGTTACACGTCTCACAATTTCCCCGGTTCCGAAGGTGCCCTTACCGGCCGCACACCAGACGTTGATTCCGTAGGTTTCCAGGACAAGCATCCATGCATCGTAACCGTCCAAAGATTGACGGACGATGTCGTACGTCATCTTGTAGTTTGCGGTTACGATTACCGGGGATTCGGTTGTGGGAATACCGATAGCGTACAATCCTGGTGGGACAATAAAGTCCATCCTGCCAATCCCCCAGCGCGCTTTACAGGCACCAAGGTGATCGCAGGTATTCAATTTTGAGGAAACTCTCGGTATTTTTGCCGTTACCGTTTCCAGCCACTCAATAAAGCCGGGTACTTTTTCCGTGATTGTTCCGCCGCCGGCGGAAACAGGAGGACCTCAGCAGGGGGGCTTGTCAGGGCCCTCCTCCGGTTCAAGGGAGCACAGAGCCGTGGATTCCTTCGGAGTTGTACGACCTGTTGTGCGAACACCTTTTGCTTTAAAGCGCCTTTGTGGCACTGCTTTTATGAATGTCATTCCCTGCTTCGCTCCTAAACTGTTTCGCATCACATGTGTTAAGTCGTTTTTCTTTGCCCGTATGAGGACTTTCTGTATAGCACAGAGCCGTTATTATATAAATAGCGATCGCTGATGACAGTGCCACTTAGGGACTAAGATTTTAAATAAGTAGAAGTTAATGGATGTTTCCACGAGGTCGTAGATTGACAGTTACCGGATTTTTCGGCATGGTTGCTACTATTTTTTGAATGCGTCAGACGATAATGTAGAGTAACATCTTGTAATCATGCGCCATTATTTTTGTCTGAATCCAGATGTAAGTACGATACCGAGTGAGAATATGTTTACTTCTTTTTTTAAACGAATGATGACAGTTGCCTGTTTTGTGCCAACCATGCTGGTGTCTCTGATAGTAAACAATTCATCCAGCTTCGCGGAGGAAATTCAGGTCAGCCATTTCAATACAGAGGGGTTGTCTGGTTGGGAACCCAAAATATTCAAGGGCATAACCGAATATACATTGGACAGAGAAAATGGTCGGGCCGTTGTCAAGGCAACGAGCAAGGCTTCAGCTTCTGGTTTGGTGCATAAGATCAGATTTGATCCGTCGAAGTATGGATACCTGCGTTGGAGTTGGAAAGTTGCACATACGATTGTGGGCGGTAACGAAAATACGAAAGCAGGAGACGATTATGCTGCCCGTGTGTATGTGCTTTTCCCGGGCAAATTTTTCTGGCAGATGAAGGCGATTAATTATATCTGGGCAAATAAGCTGGGCAAAAACAAGTCAGCCCAAAATACATATACTTCTAATGCACGGATGATTGCTGTTGAGTCCGGGAATGAAAAAGCGGGACAATGGCTGACAGAGGAGCGTGATCTGCGTGAGGACTACCGATCTCTGTTCGGGAGCGAACCCCAAAGGGGCGAAGCTATAGCGATTATGACTGACACTGATGATACCGGAGGGAGCGCAGAAGCGTGGTATGGAGAAATCTCTCTTGCAACAGAGAGAACCGGTAAGTAATGACCACATTTGACCCGCCCATACTGCTAACGGTTATTATTCCTACCTACAATGAGGAGGAAACCCTACCGGTTCTTTTGAATGATCTTCGAAAACAGGAGCACGTTTCTCTTGAAACAATTATTGCCGACGGTGGTTCGGTAGATCGCACGCAGGCGGTCGCTGAGGCATTTGGTGCCATATTCATAAAAACCAGCCGCGGACGTGGATCGCAGATGAATGCCGCAACTGAACGGGCGCAGGGATCCTGTCTGCTATTTCTTCACGCCGATACTGCGATCACTGACCCAGATCTTCTCAGTAATGCCTTACAAGCATTTGCCGCTGAATTTCATTGCAATGAAAATGTTGCCGGGCACTTCCAACTCAGTTTCAAGCGAACTACAAAACAAAACAATATGGCCTATCGTTATGCTGAGGAAAAAACAGCCTTTAACCGAATGAATACAACAAATGGCGATCAAGGTTTATTGCTCACCACGGCATTTTTCAAAAAAATAGGCGGTTTTGATGAGCGCCTGCCATTTTTGGAAGATCAGCGCATTGCCGAAAAGATCAGATGTCAGGGGATGTTGATGACGCTTCCGGGTACTATCACTACGTCGGCCAGGCGCTTTGAGAAGGAGGGGTTTCATCGTCGCTATATCCTGATGAGTATGATAATGGGGTTGCACAGCATCGGTGTGGAAACTTTTTTTACCCGTGCACCGGGTCTCTATCAGGTCCAGCAAGAGACCGCCAGGCTTCTGCTGTCACCGTTCTTTGGATTGATCTGGAAGATAATGGCAGAAGAGTGGGGTGTCTGCAAAACAATCAGTACGTTTTACAAACTTGGAAGATATATTCGGCAGAACTCCTGGCAGATGTTCTATTTTCTTGATGTCTGGATTCGTCCACTACTTGGTCGGGGGCGATATCCATTCTTGAACTTTCATGACCGTATTTTCGCACCATGCACTACCTTTCCGGTTTTCAACGCAATTACCGGCATTCTATGTTTTATTTGGTTTATGGGCATTCTTTCACCGTTTTTCTGGGTTACTGATAATGTGGGCAAAAAAATGAGGACGTAAATGCGTAATCGTATTTCATTAGAATGTGTGTGCCCCCCCGCACTTTCGATTTATTTTCATTTTGCTGTATTTTTATTTTGACAATTAAAAAGGTGATGTGATAGAAAGCGAGTCCCTTTTGAGAACGCACATCGACGCGGCTCATTCGGGTGCAAAAAAAG
>JAQTXD010000139.1 GCA_028688955.1 Desulfuromonadaceae bacterium | reverse complement strand
TAACCACCGATGTCGAAAGGCGCTTCCGCCAGCATGCCGAAGGCACAGGAGCCAAGTATTTTCGAGGAAGAAAGCCTCTTCGAGTTGTGTACATCGAGTGCGGTCACAACCGTTCCACCGCCAGCATCAGAGAAACCCGGATCAAGGAGATGAACCGGGCGGAAAAGGCGACTCTGGTGGGATTCTGCGAATCCACTTGCACGGAGTCTTCCCGTTAACCTTTCTCTGCCATCAGAACTACATGCAGCGTATTTGTTTCAGTTTTTGCGTTTGAGATACGTGTTGATCAGGTTGCTCTCCTCACTCAGACGGAACAGCAGAGGCAGGAGCGCAGCAAGGAAGATGATGGCGCAGCCGAGCCACTCCATGCTGTTCAATCGTTCTCCCAAAATAAAAAAACCGGCTATGAGGCTCCAGACCGGGTCGAGGGTATACACCAGGCCGGCCCGGGTTGGGGTGACATAGCGCTGGTACATATTCTGGAGCGTAAAGCAGAATACGGTCGGAAAGACTGCACAGTAGACAATTGATAAAATTGCCGGCCGGCTGACGGTAAATGCCGGGAGCGGAAGAAGTAGTGTGGCGACCCCTGCGATAAGTGTCACGGTGGCAAACTGAACGAGTGTGATCAGGATGACGTCATCGTTCTTCAGGACTTTGGATACGGAGATGATGTGGCAGGCGATCAGAAAAGCGCAGAAGGTCGAAAAGAAATCACCGCGATTGAAGCCACTTGCGCCGCAGGTTGCCAATAACACAATACCGGCCACCGCCAGAGCGATACCTGCCATATTGACCCGCCCGATCCGGTCGCGCCAGATGACTTTGGTTATGATCGGAATAAAGAGAACAAAGAGGTTGTTGAGGATGCCGGCACGGGAGATGCTGGTGCCCTGGATGCCGAAAACAAAGCTCATGTTAGTCAGGCCGAGTGCCGCTCCGACTGTCATGCCGCGCCTGACAATACCTGCATCAAGCATTCTGAGACGAGTGGATGAGACCAGCAGCATGATTACTGTCGCCAGAACAAAACGGCTCAGCACAAACAGCTGTGGCGGAATAGTGGTGACTCCGATTTTGGTGAAGAGAAAGCTGCCACCCCAGAAAAAGGTTGTCAGTACCAGAAAGAAATACACGCGGTTGATGGCAGGTTGTCTGGTTTGTGATGTCATAAACTGATTTTTTTTGCAGTGGCTGTAACAGTAAGATATTCTTTGATTATTGGCAGGTCGGCGGCGGCCCAGTCCAGTTCCGGCATACGGTGCGGTTCAATCCATTTCAGTGCATGATGCTCATGCATGGATAACGTGCCGTCTGCCTGCCGGCAGGTGAACGGGTAAAGGGTGACGGTAAAGTCAGGGTAGTTGTGGGTTGCCGGGGTGAGTGCGGCACCGATGGAGACGCCTATGCCGAGCTCCTCGCGCAATTCCCGGACCAGGCATTCTTCCGCCGTCTCTCCATTTTCGATCTTGCCCCCGGGGAATTCCCATTTAAGCGGCAAACTGGTGGTCGCACTGCGCTGTGCCGCCAGCACGGCACCGTTCAGTTCAATAATGGCACAGGCCACATGAAGATGTTTTTTTGTGATGGCCTGAATGCATCGGGATTCTGGATTACTGCTCATCGGTGCTGCCTCGCAGACTGCTTCGTCGTCAGTTTACGTCGGAAAGTGCAATCGACGTGTCATTGGTAAAGACATTGTTCAATCAAAAGTACGTTGTCACATACAACCTTTTTAGAGTTATTTCCCCCGTTTCAGAGCAGGTACACGGATACTGTACATGCATGAGGAAACAGTAGGTCAATTATTTAGCACGTATTGCCGATACATACCATGCAAGAATATCAGTGCCAAAAGCGCAGCCGCACCTCGTCAGCTGGCGGTGAGATCGAACAAATCAGTACACTGCGGAAAAAATCCTGCCACCGCTTCATCTGCCCTTGAAGCAGCTTCTTCTCTATTCCCCGGTTGAATCGGCAAGAATGCTGCCAATTTTGCCAGGAGATTAGTTGTTGACTATGAACGTAATGTATACTAAATTATGTATAACTATGTTATATTATAAAACTTAATGAGGTATATCACATGTTGTATATAATCATTGGGTTCATTGCCGTGATAATTGCGGTAAAGCTGTACTGACGGACGTTCGGTACGTAACGTAACAGATGGCGTAACCAGGAGAGGCATCCCGGATTGATCCGGGTTGCCTCTCTTTTTGCGTGTACACTACGCAGTACAGGCAACAACCCGCACCTGCTGGATTTCTTTTCAATTCAATACGCGAAGGGACGGGAGGTATAGAGCGCCATCAGACCAGCGTATATGCAATATAAAATATAAAATAATACACGTAAGTAGTACCGTTTCAGGTGTATTAAAAAATATAATGGTGTTATGCGGACGTGGTTGGGGATAAATGCTATAATTAAGCCTTTACTTTGTGCCTGATTATTTGTACAGTCCCACGGATTTGTTGTAAGAATATCTACTGATAACAGTATGTTGAACTGTGATAAATCGCGTGACAACACCATGCAGTTTTTTTGCGTGCCGGTCGAAATTAGCGTGCGGAATGAACTTCCCACCTGGAGAGCTTTACAATGTTTTTAAAGGTTACTGATCTTGCCGCCTCAATCGGCGTTGATGAAAAAACAGTGTTAAACTGGATAAAAAACAAGGGACTGCCGGCGCATAAGCAGGATGATCGCTATCGTATCAACCGGGTTGATCTGCTTGAATGGGCTACCAATCAAGGTATTACAATTCCCCCGGAAATTTTTGCTGCCAGTGATGAGTCAACACATCTTTCAACTGTTTCAGAAGCTCTTCAATATGGCGGGATTTTTTATGACCTGCCGGGAAATACACCGGAATCTGCACTTCGGGAGGTTGTCTCACGTCTTAAGCTGCCTCCGGGACTTGATCCCGAATTCCTGCTGCAGACACTTCTGGCCCGCGAAGCGCTTGGTTCCACCGCACTCGGTAATGGCATTGCCATCCCGCATGTTCGCAATCCTATTGTCGGGAGGGCCGGCGAGTCTGCAATTAGCCTCTGCTTTCTCAAGAATCCCATAGATTTTGATGCTGTTGATGGTCAGCCGGTTACGATTCTCTTCACGTTAGTGACCCCGCATGTGAAAGGGCACCTTAACCTGCTGGCAAAGCTTGCATTTTTACTCCATGACCAATCCTTCCAAAATCTGCTCCATCGTCCTGGCAGTGAAACCGAAATCATGACGGCGGTTCGTGCGTTGGAGGAAACAATTCCACGGAGGTAACAGCATGGTGGCGCAGGAATTGTTCGGCCCGAGTACTCTGATTTTCAGTGCCACGCTGTTGGCTGCCGTTTCAGGTGTTCCGATATTATTCCACTGGCCACTCAACGTCTCCCGGTCCCAGTTGCTGGCAACAGTATTAATGCTTGGTGCTTCCGCTGCCGGACTGACAGGTGCTGTATTACTCCTTCTCTCCGGGAATTCGGTTCTCTTTGAGCTTGCCTGGGCGCTTCCTTTCGGTTCAGTCCGTTTCGGTGTTGATCCCCTGTCTGCCTGGTTTTTGCTCCCTGTTTTTCTTGTCCCCGGCTGTGCAGCTCTCTATGCCCGTTCCTACTGGCACGCTGAATCCCACCTCGCCAACGTCCGCACAATGACCTTTTTTTTCGGAGTAATGACCGCCGCCATGAGCGGTGTCGTGCTGGCGCGAGACAGTATCAGCTTCTTGTTCGTCTGGGAGATTATGGCGCTGTCAGCCTATTTTCTCGTCTCGACTGAGGACGAAAAACCGGAAGTCAGTGAGGCCGGCACTCTGTATATGATTACCACTCACAGCGGTACTCTCGGGCTGTTTGCACTCTTTCCTCTCCTGTACCTGCTGACCGATTCCTGGATCTTTCCACAGCCCGCATCGCTTGGTGCAAGCTCCGGGTTGTCCGCCGCAGTCTTTCTGGTGGCACTGTTTGCCTTCGGATTGAAGGCCGGCATCATGCCGCTCCACGTCTGGCTCCCTTCTGCCCATGCAAATGCTCCCAGCCATGTTTCAGCCGCCATGTCAGGGGTAATCCTCAAGATCGGAGTGTATGGATTGATACGTACGCTCTCATTTTTTCATGGGATTCCGCTCTGGTGGGGGGGGGGCATTCTGGCTCTGGGTGTAGTCTCCGCTGTTATCGGCGTGGCGTTTGCGATCGGGCAGCATGATCTGAAACGATTGCTGGCGTACCATAGCATTGAAAATATCGGCATCATCTTTATGGGACTGGGGGTGGCGCTGCTCGGGCAGGCGGTTGATTCGTCCATCATGATGCTGCTTGGCATGAGCGGAGCGTTGTTACATGTTCTCAATCATGGGCTATTTAAATCACTGCTTTTTCTCGGAGCCGGCTCGGTTATTCATGCGACCGGCACCCGTGAAATTGATCGAATGGGAGGGGTAGCACATAGTCTTCCCTCGACTGCACTGCTGTTCGGCATCGGTTCGGTGGCAATCTGTGGCCTCCCTCCACTTAATGGCTTCGTCAGTGAACTGCTGATATATCTTGGTCTCTTTCAGGGGATTCAGGGTGAGGGGGGGGCTGCAGCGGCTTCTGCACTGGCAGCTCCGGCGCTGGCCCTGGTGGGTGCTCTGGCCGTGGCCTGCTTTGTAAAAGTGTACGGAATCGTCTTTCTGGGAATGCAGCGAACAGAAGAACATGCGGCACATCACGAAGCCGGTTGGCAGATGCTGCTGCCGATGCTGCTGTTGGGAGTATGCTGCCTTACAATCGGGCTTGCTCCACAGGCCGTCACCTATACGTTGCAAATGGTCAGTCTGTCGGTCCTTCCCCTGCTGGTCAAAACCGCGGGACTCCCGTTGCAGGGACTTGTCCCGACTACCATGATATCGCTGCTTGGGGTAGCGCTGCTGTCTCTCGTTGTGGTGCTGCTCCTCTGGTATCGGCGACGCCTGGCGTCGGCGGTCAGGAGCAGCACAACTACCTGGGGCTGCGG
>JAQTXD010000064.1 GCA_028688955.1 Desulfuromonadaceae bacterium | reverse complement strand
CACCAGCATTCCCCTGTCGGCGGTGGACAGTAATCTGGACGCCTCCATGCGGCGTTACGTCAAGGACTGTGTATCCTATGCCCTGATGAATCCCAATGCCAATCTCACGGTGGATGAGCTGCGCAAAACGACTACCAATTTTGTCGGTTCCCTGGACAAGGCTATAAATTCCGCGATCTGGACGGTCTACTATGATGCTGCCAATCCGCAAGGCCAGGCCCTCACTTGTACCGATTCATGGACCAGCATCAAAGCGGCGCTCACTCCGGCCAATCTCGAAAAGAATATCCAGTCAGTCTGCGCCAATCTTGGCTATGACGTGACTGATGCCGCCGCCATGATCCAGTGCAAGACAGTGCTGAACAATGTCAATTCCGGGACTGGCCTTGGAGCGGCGAGCATTGACGATTTCCTGAAGCAGGCCTACGTCTCCCAGCGACTGGAGGAGATCTTCCGAAGCGGCAATGCTGCCGGTGCCACCAATTATCAGTTCCTTCTCAGTGCCTCTGGCGCCATGAAGTCAGCTAACGAGTGGCTGCCAATCCTGAAGGCGGCACTTACCGCCATCGCTGTTGGATTGCTGCCATTCCTGGCGCTTTTCATTCCCACGCCATTGATCGGCAAGGCCGTAGGAATCATCGCCGGTTTCTTTATCTGGTTGACCGCCTGGGGTGTCACCGATGCCATCGTCCACCAGTTTGCCGTGGACTATGCCAATCGGGCCTATGAAATGGTGCGGCAGAACAAGCTGGGTATGGATGCGCTCTACTTCTTTCCCGACCAGACGGTAAAGATACTTGGTATGTTCGGCACACTCCGGATGAGCGGAATGATGTTGGCGACGGTTATTACCGGTATGTTGATCAAGTTCGGCGGTCATGCCATGGCGATGATGGCCGGAGGGATGGTCAGCCAGGTTCAGTCCGCTGGCAACCGGGCTACTCATGAGGTTGAAGATCCTGCCGGCAGAGCTTCAGCCATGCAGCGTAATGTCACCGCTATGCCGACTCAAGCCTGGAGCAATGAGCATAGCTTCCAGGCCAGGCAGGCGCAGTCATTGGTTGGTATGTCCGGTAAGACCACGGCTTCCAGCGACATGATCAGGGATTTCGGGATGGAGTTTTCGAGTCGGATATCTGCTGACAGCGAGATTGGAAGATCAATCGGTTTCGGTGGCAGTGGCAGGGCCATGCGGGAAGGTGGTCTGTCATCAGCCTACGAGTTGAAATCATTTGATGGACGGCTCGGACTCGACAAGTCTGCTGCAACCAAGGATGTGGTTTCAGGCAGCTATGGCGGTGACACTCTGGCCTTCGCGAATATGGGAGTCTCGAATGACCGTGCCTTGGCACATGTCTTTGGCTCCGGTGAAAACTATTCTGACTTCCTGACTGCCAACATGGACAAGAGTGTCGGACAACTACAGGGTGAAATGGGAGCATATGCCGCAGCCAGGTCTCTCGGTTTCACTGGGAACTGGCGGGAGTTCAACGCCATGCGTTCGGAAGTTACTGCACTGGGGGATTTTGCCAATGCCGATGCGGTGAACAAGATTGCCGATAACTATGGGATCTCTTCCGGACAGCTCATGCAGATGAACGCCCAGTTCCAGCAGAGCAAGCATGCTTCAGAGGTAACCGGACTCTCGAATCAAATGGGTGGCCCGGTTGCTGCCGGTACTGAGGCTGGCAATGTTGTGGCAACGGAAACCGGGGGCAAAATCCAGGGAATCTATGCAGGTGGCGGTTATGGCAACTACCAACAGCTCAGCAGCAATGATGTTTCCGGGAGGATTGCACGCAACCAGCTTGTTCATGCTGCAGCGGATCAGATGGTTGGCCGGATCGCCCCTCAACTCAAGAACGATCCGGAGATGTACAAGGACGGCCACTTGACCGAACGAGGCTTTGCCGAGATGCAGAAGGCGATGGAGGGGCAGAACATCAACTTCACGACAGCTGACGGCAAGAGTGCAGTCAATGTCGGTATGGATGGCGGAATCGTCAATTCGTCTGATTCCGGTACCGTTGCCAAAGGTGACAGGAATCAGGCGCTCGAACTGCAGAAGCAGCTCCGTGCTTCCGGATTCCAGAGTGCTGCCGCCCATGTCGCCAAACTGTCCGGCCAGGCCTTCGGCTACAAGGCTGATTACGACCGCAACGGCAATCTCGCGTCGTTTGCCGTTGACCAGGGTGGCCGGGTGCAGAAGTTCGATCTCGGTCAGAGCAAGACCGGGACTGATATCGAGCGTCTGGACCGGAACGTGTCAACTACTGACAAGGGGCTTCGTAAGACAGTCGGTGATTTTATAAAGACTGGCTACGAGAACCAGTCACTGAATGTCTCTCGGAAGTCCGGTAGTTACATGATCCAGGCAGGAGGCAAGCAGATGATGGTCAATGGCGACTGGTATTACGCCAAGAATGAGAAAACCGGCAATATGGAGGTAGTGGGAGGCTCGTTCTCCAATGGCCTCGACGGCAATGTACTGATGTACGCCAAGGACAAGGATGGCAATCTGCACTACTCACAGGTGCAGGGCAAGATGGACAAAAGCGGGAATCTTATTGCCGGACAACGTTCCGAGATCACCGAGGATCAGTTTGTTCAGTCGTCACAGCAGGGGGCGGCTGTTGTCAGTACGAGATCGGGTGGTGGGATTACCGGGAGTGTTCGAGCTGATGGCGGGGTTAAGGCGGATTATTCGAGTTCACAGGTGGTTGGGACGAGGGTTGAATCCAAACAGAATCTGGCTGGTAGTGCGGCGTCACAGGAATTCAGGGATGGCCGTTCAATTGATGCCGGTGCGGCTGCTACTACAATTGCCGTTGGTCAGGGAGCGTTGAGTGAAACAGCAGGCCTCATCAATGACGTCAGCTCAATAATTCAGCCAAATCGGACACTGGCAAAAGCTCGCTATGAGAACACCGAGGCAACCAAAAGAATTGAAGAAACTGCTACTCGTGAAGCGGCTAAATCCGCAGAACAGCAAGCGCGGAATGTTCAACAACAAATTCAACGGACCAGCAAGATACTGCAACAGCAGAGTAAAACCTCACCACTGCCAAAAGGTGGATGGCCACAACCGCGTAGCCAAAGGAGATAAAATGTGATTGAAAAAATATTGTTCGTGTCGGACGGAATTATTGCGGTTGTTGGAAATGGGCTCGAAATTCCTGATGAACCGCCTGTCAATGTGGCTCTGGACGTGACAGAATTTGGAGCAGTTCTGTTAATCTATGGATTACAGGTTTCACTGCCTGTATCAGTTCTTGAACATCTGGAACAGGCAGACGGGACAAATATATATTTCTACACATCTGAGCCGTACACACTCGTTGCAACTTACCGGGGATGTGTTGTTCTGGAAAGGGATGAGGTCGTCAAGGTAAAGGGAGCTTGGGACTATGTTTCATCATTGCCTAGCGATGTCGGTAGTATCTCCGGTAACGGATAAGTCTCCACTCGTCATTCAGGCAACAACCACAGTAAACGGGCCTTTTGTCGGTGCTTGTATAGCCATATTTTAGAAGCTGCCATACAGAGAGCCCTTGTGTGGTGCCGGCAAAAAGACGTACCGGTACGCGATCTAGGCATACGTAGAAAAATGCCAGAAAAGCGATACCAAGCATCCAATACCAAAATGACGATATGAAGAACAATCCAACAATCGCTCCCGCAAAAAGACAGGGGATAACAGTTCCAACAGCCGAAATAACAATTGCTTCAATTTTTCTTGCCATCACATCCTCCCTCCTTTCTCGACGGTCTGATCACGATCAGGAATTCTTGATCAGATTGACCAAATTCAAATTGATTGTCAACTCAATTTTACATACAAAAAGTCATTATATCAGCGTGTTGCAGCACTCTGTCTTAACAGGACAGAGTATGTTGTCTGGTCTCATTAGCCTGATGAATGAATTGATCGAATCTACGGGAGACAAAGGCAGCTCGCACAGGTGGATATCTCGAACTGGCCGCCTTCACCTGCTTCCATATCCTGGATGCCGTCGAGTCCGTATTCCTTTACGGTCTATGGAGTCAATTGACTCTCGATGCCTGAACTGCAGATCTCTACGGCGACCAGCGGGTGTTGCGTCTACGCAGGCTGCTGAAATCATTGTTGCGGTAGACAGTGATGACGGTGTCGTCTTCCGCCGCGCAAACCACCTGCAGTCCCTCGACCCGTTCCAGCCGCAGCCCTTCCTTTCTCCATAACTCTGATTCACGGTGGCCAAGCGCGTACACCACAGCACCACGCACATGGTAGCAATGTCCGTAATTCATCACGTTGGTGACATCATCCTGGTTGATACGGCGACTTCCCATTCTGGATGCGGCATGACCTGTCAGACGCGGTGTAGTGTCGTACTCTTCATATCTGGCTGTTGACCCCATGGTGAACCTCCTCGTGATTATTATGGTCTTATCATAAAGGATGACCTCCCCCGGATAGGGACCTAGTTGAAATGTTTTTTTCAAAATGTGGAAATAATTCTCTGCAAATATTGAGTGGAATATGATTCCTGTAATCCAATCTCTGTTCATCAATGATCATGATGGGTTAGCGGAGTTCAATTTTAATCATTCCCTGTTTGACGACCAAGGTTTATGAGCGTATACATGAGCCTGCTTTTATTTTAATGCTATAGAGCAGCGCGGGGAGGGGATGATGGGCGACCAATTGTACCTGGAGCGTTTTGTTTGGTTTGATCACGAAGCCCGTCGTGAGCGTTTTCCCAATGCAAGCAAGCTGGGAGAGCATTTCGAGATTGCACCCAAGACTGCTCAACGTTCAATTGACCACTTCCGTGATCGCCTACGCGCCCCTCTAGAATATGACCAGTCCCACAAGGGCTATTACTACACCGATCCCACCTTTCAGCTTCCCGTTATTCGCATCTCCGAAGAAGAAATCCTGGCCCTTCTGATCTCCCGCAAGCTGATCACTGAAGCATCCGCCGGTTCACTTGCCGATGAACTTGGGAGTGTGTCCAAACGGCTTGGATCGCTACTGGCAGCCAACCTGCCGGGCAGAGCCAAGCCAGAGGACGCCTTCTCATTTCGTTGGAAGAATATTAGCCCAACCGATCCACAAACCTTCAAAGTTGTTACATCGGCCCTGCTGCAGGGGAAATTACTCACCTTCTGCTACTACTCACCCACTTCCAGCAACTGCACCATGCGAACGGTGGAGCCGCACCACATGGTCAATTACATGGGGAACTGGCATTTGATCTCCTTCTGTCATCTGCGAAATGACTGGAGGGATTTTGTACTGGGGAGGATGACGCTCTGCAGTGTGGAGGGAACAGCCTTCAATATTCGTGGGAAAGAGGAGTGGCAACCGTTCCTACAGAACACATTCGGGATCTTTCAAAACAAGAAGAGCTTTGATGTGGTGTTACGTTTCACTCCCGAGCGGTCACGCTGGATCAAAGGTGAGATGTGGCACGAAGCACAGACCGAAGTGATTCAGGATGACGGCTCGCTGGTGCGAACTATCCCGGCTTCACACGAGCAGGAGATCATGATGGAGATACTGAAGCATGGTTCGCATGTGGAGGTGCTGGAGCCGGAGTGGTTGAAGGAAAAAGTGATTAAGGAATTAAAGGATGCAGTAAATAAATATTGTGTGTAGGGCGCTGGATGGGGGAGATGGATGTGATAATAGATGGAGCTATCACATATGGATTAATAAGTTGTAAATATCAGCTGCTTTTCTAAGGGTGATTTATATAAGTAATGGGTTATTGGACATTCAAAATTTTCAATAAATTATGACCACGAAGGGTATTTATGCCTAAATCAACTAACAAAATTACTCGTTGGTGCAAAAGCTCTGTTCACACTGAATATATAGCTAAACTAAAGAAAAAGGACTGCACTCAACTTTTTCTCCCCGGGATTTTATCCAGATCAGTTGCTGACATGCCCTACATCAGAAAATATCTGAGTCTGAACGGTCATGGGTTGAAACACGCATTACTTACAGAGAACGCAAAAATAATCCTCAACGCCTCCAGCCATAAAAAAGCCAAAGATAACCAAAAGCTCATATTTGTTCATCAATTTGATTTTTATAGGTTGTCTTCCTACTTTAGTGCATTTGAGACTTTTAAAGAAAACAAGTTGGTTGTCCCTTCCATTGAATTTATAGCGCTCAGCAAATATGATAAGACATTTCCATCTATTGAATTTGATTCAGATGAACTCAAATCAAAATATCCTGAATTAACAGCTAATATGCTCGGTGCAATTCCACCTGAAGTTTGGATTGGCGTTGCTGTTTGGCCTCGTGTTGAAAAAGATTTGAACCAATGGTGGGAATTTCCTCAAGATAAAAAAGTAGTAATTTCAATGGCAGTATACGCTATTTCATCACTTGCCGGCACTAGCTGGCCAATAAAAATAGCGTCGAAAAAAGCGCCCGATATTATGGAGTTGCTTGATTTTGATAAAGCTGACTCCGTGGCAGACTCTTCTGTCGCTCTTGAACCTCTTAAAACAAAAACATCCTCAACTGAAATTGAAGAAACTGAGGATAAATCGAATAAAAAAGAAATAGCAAACGTCTTTCCCGATGAGATTGAGGAAAGTTTGGTTACATTTAAAGAATGTGTCAAATCGCTCTCACTTGCAACATTCGACAAAGATCAAGCTCGTTACCTTACTGAATTCGCAAAACACATTCAGCATCTCACGGATATTTCAGCCAATTCGGATATCTTCCAGGAAGCAGTGTCTGAAATTTTAAATTTCCTTATTGAGCTTGCGATAATCGGCGATCTTGCCTGGTTTGAGGACCAGAATTTTAAAGCAATGTTTGAAAATTGTTGGCGTTTTTATTTAGCCAATAACGCTGACGAACTGTTTTTTGAATGGAAAATAAAAGAAGTTCTTGAAAATATATTAGTTAATTTGGCTATTGCAGAGAGTAATTATAAACTCACCGAAGAACAACTGGCTCAAAACAAAGATACAATTGCCAGTTTTGATGTTCTGGAGAATGCCGGTTTTATTGAGAAACGAAAACAACAGCTGCAAATTGCCAACCTTGAAGAAAAAAATGCAAACATCAAGAAGCAACTCGAAACCAGCAAAGATGTGCTCCACGAATCAATTTTGCCATCCGGCATCACCTTGGATTGCCTGGAACAAAATATCCTTGATCCCGACTCATATCCCTGCATGGATCACTCCGTCCTCAACAAACTCAAAGAGTTAATAAAAGAGATCAAGGATAACCTAACGGTTGAAAAAACTATATCCGAGGCAAGCGCACCTAATCAGGAAGGCCAGATTCCGGCCGAGAATGCTGATTCATCAAGGACTGAATCAGCAGAGGATGCTGTTACTGAAGAGAATGCAGTTACTGAAATTGAAGTAGCCCAGGAAACTACTTCTGATACTGAACCCGAAACTCTTGCTGAATCAACCAAAGAGATCGTTTATACGGAAGTAACTGACATCGCCACCGAAAGCCCGATATCTGCTATGCATCCTGATTCTCTTGTGGCTCCTGAAGTTGTTGAAGAGCCATCTTCCATCGAAATATCTGCGAATACCATCATTGATATTGACGAGGTCATTGATACCAATGGTTTCGAGCATGACCCGGCGGTCCTGATTAACCGGTTAGAATCATCCTTAAAGCGTTATGGCTCCATATCATCCATTGATGTCAACTCCCTGGCCTTGCATTGCGTCAGTAATAATTTCCTGAATTTTGGCCATTTTGCAATTCTCTCCTCAAAAGAGCTTTGCGACAAACCAGACGAGTTGTTCAGTCAGGATTTGTTCAAATGCGCGTATTTCGGCATGAATGTCTGGAACAATAACAGTCGATCTTTTGAACACTCCCAGATTATGCTCAACACCCTTGACCAAAAGAAACTTGATGAATGGCTGTCAAAAAAACCCGGAGGGAAATTTAGTGCTTTTCTGCTATTTACAGCATGCTTCCAGACAGCACTCTTTGCCGGCAATTCAACCCTTGCCCCTAGTATCCTGAACCAGATTAAGCACTGTTTTGACTCTACAACCTCTGATCTGGTTACCGACCTCGTCCATTTTTGTAATCGAGGCGGTATGTTGACTTTAAAAGAACTTCAACGGTTTGAAGGTATTACTGAGCCGCCCACGCAAAAATATCTGGTCCGTTTAAGCGACTGGAAAGAAATAATCACTCATTCAACACGTGGCTGGGCTCCGGTCCGGATGGCACTGAATGCCTGTCTTAAAGATGGTCCGTTCACGGAAGTTGTGCGTGCTATAAACGATAATAACCGCTTTGCATCCAAAACAGTTAAGCAGTTCGTAAATGATTATAGTCATCAGGAAAAAATCAGGACTCTGATGATTAAATCTGTTGCTGAATACAGCCAGGACAAAATTGAGGCGAACGCACGAGATTCTTTCATCAGGACGGTTGAGGAATTACGAGATATAGCATCACATTGGCTGGCCGATCAGGAACGCGCAAAAGTGTTGCAAGACAATATTGAGGTTTTTACTCATCGAATTGGTGCCCGTTTAAAAAACGTACAGGAAGCTTTCCAGAAGACACGCGCAACATCGCCGTATTTTGAAGTTACCACCGCTGTTTCTGTTGCAGAGACCTGCGTCAGCAATATTTTAACAGCCATTGGCGGCAAAGAAGATTCCGTCTGGAACGAGGAACGTGCCGACTTGTGGTTTATAACACCCAAAACCTTGTTGTCCGCATCAGCTCCGGCCACAGAACCGATATATCAGATGACATGGCTACTGGATATTATAAAAAATGGGTTTGACCTTTCTGAAATGTATCAGGAGGCTTACGACAACAAAATATTTCACATCGCCCACCTGATTCTTATGCATCTGACCGAACAGGGTGAAGACAAATCAGTCGAACTGGCAGAAGTTACACAAAAAGTTGCTACCAAATTACGAGATTATAAAAAGAAAAAAGAACATTTGGAGCTTGCTCTAGATAACGCAAATATATCGTTTTTAATTGATGATGCACGGCATGCCCAGCTAAGTTCAGAGCTTGAATATTTAAACGACAAGATACTCAATCACTCGCCCCTCACCGACCTGCAAACCATCAGTGATCCCCTGGATTTACTTGATAAGGAACTGAACGAACGTTATGCCCCGCGTCTGAAAGAACTTTCAGTAGAATACCGGTCTGTTCTGCAAAAAGCTCAGACTACCCTTGGCGAGGGCGCCGTCCCGCCATTCTGGCAGAACCAGATGGAAGAAGCCCTGAAAAACAAGGATATTCCTGTCGCGGAAGAAATGATCGATGCACTTACAAACGCTATAAACACCGGGACAAAAATTCAGGAAGACCGCTTTGAACATAACGAGGTATTTGCAAATTTTTTAAAAGCGGAAAAGCAAATTTTTAATTTTCTGCTTACAGCCAAAGATCCTGGCGTTCTCATAAATGCGACGTTACAGGAAAGCTCTCATGGGCTGGATTTCAGTCGCAAGCCCCAAGGATTGAGAAACGCCATAAAATCAATCGTCTCGTTGCGCACAGCAAGGCCCCCAAGGGATATCAACCAGAATTATTTTTCGGAAATAGTGGAAATACTCTCATTCCTTGGCATCAAATCAGTCGATACCTATTCTGCCGTAGTATCGAGCAAGCTCAAATTTGAGCTAAGAGGCGGCCTTGTCCACATCCTGATGCCGCTTAAAGACAACAATGCGGGCCATCCATATACCGATTTCGGGCAAAATCAGTACAAAGAACTCGATATGCTGATTTCCCACAAGGAATGGGATCAAGCACATCTGGAGAACCTGTTTGAGACAGAACTGATCGGCAAAAAGCGATTTCTCTTAATATCCTCGCACCCACTTAATCTGGAACAGCGCAACAAGTTTGCCAGTTACTGCAAATCTAAACAAAAAACCATCTTCCTTGTTGATTTGGCGATAATTTATTATCTGGGAAGCATCCTGCATGACAAAAGCAGTTCCGAGGCAATCCGGAATTTTCTGCAAACGGTCATTCCCTTTACTTTTTACAACTCGTATGTCGGTGAGAAACAAACTCCTCCCCCGCCAGAAATGCGCTATGGGCGTTCTTCGGAAATCGGCCAGTTACTTGATATGAATCAGGGGGCGGCCATAGCCTATGGTGGGCGCCAGCTCGGCAAATCCACTATTTTAAGTCAGGTGCAACGCCAATTTGAGGATCGGGCAAACAAGAAATTTGCCTTTTATCACCAGGGAGACGCCTATTTTGGTGGGCACATAGAGGCAAGCAGTGCGGAACAGAGAGAAAGCAGGATCTGGAGCATTATTTACAAGGATTTTTGCGATACCGGATTCCTCAAAAAACAGGTAAATCCTACCACGCCTGATATGCGGGCCTCTATTACCGATTGCCTGGCAAAGCAGACAGATTTAAGAGTAATGATCATTTTCGATGAAATCGACCCATTGCTTGAGCGCGACCACTCGAACAATTTTTCTATTTTCCGCGGCCTGCGGGAACTTGTCAGCGCCCAGACATCCGAACATCGTTTCAAACTGATAATTGGCGGACTTCAGAACGTCAAGCGATTTGAAGACTCTCCCAACTATCCGTTAAACCAGCTTGGCCGGTCTCTCAATATATCCATTATGAGCGTATCAGACGCCCTCAAGCTGATAAAAGAACCGCTTCAGGCTTACGGGTTCAGATTTGAAAACTCGCTCGTTCCCAGTCGAATTTTGTCCGTCACAAATCGTCACCCCAGTTTGATTCAAATTTTCTGCTCCGAACTGGTAAAACATCTGGCCTCAAACTTTCATGGTGATGTTGCAAACCAGATTATTACCGACTCTGACGTAACCCGTGTCTTTGACAAAGACGATGTGCGGGCACTGATCCGGCAGCGTTTCGAAATGACACTCAACCTTGATACACGTTACGAAATAATTATTTACAGTCTGTCTTTGAATGGCCGAGGCAATCAATCATTTTCCGCTGCACAGGTTAAAGAAATTTCGTCTTGCTGGTTACCGGAACTAAAAACAAAAACCGATTCCCAAGTTGAGGCTATTTTGGAAGAATTGGTGGGCCTGGGAGTTTTACGAAGCATAAAAAGACAGGGTTTCGCATTCCGTAATTCCAATATTTTAGGGCTTCTCGGCAACAACAGGGATATCGAGTCCAAATTATTACAGGCAATGAACAAAGCTGAAACCGATGATCCCCTGGACCGTCACGCATTTGTGGAAAGCGTCGGGATGCCATCACCGCTAACTTTCCGAGATGAAAAGCAGATTCTCGGCATGGCTGATCCTGATCAAAATGAAATAGGCCCCAAAACAACCCGGCACTATACTGTCAGTATCATTACCGGGTCTGCAGCGCTTGGTATCAACCAGCTTGAGCAGACCCTGCCATATATTGATGATTTTTCTCTGCCGTGGACAGCAAAAACAAATAAATATTCACTACTTTCGTTTAAGGAATCCGATTTTTCAAATTTAAAATACTTTGACAAACGCCTGAGGTCCTATATTGCCCTGGCAGAAAAAGAGCCTCAAATCGTACTGATTGAAATAGCCGGAAGTTATCCGGCCGAGAACGTTTTAAGCATGATTGATGTAGCGTACCAGGCTAAGGATGCATACAAGAAAGGTTTTTATCCCTGCAAGGTATTATTCCTGTTTACTCCTAAGGCTCTTTGGAACTGGCTCTCAACCGGCAAAAACATATTGCTGCAGGAACGGGCCCTTGCCCATATCAATCTGGCCCTCTGGAAGCATGTTGGTATGAGATCTCTGCTGCCACAAATTGAATTGCCTGATGCCGACGACGTATACCAGACTCTGCAGGAATATACTCACGGCTGGTACATTTCCATATATCGGTTGTGTAAACTCAAGAAAGAAAATGACGTCAATACCATTAAGAAGCTCGGTTCCAAATTCAAAAAGATATCAGAACTGACAATCAAAGAATCTCAGGTCTTTCTTGCAGCTGCAGGGATATCAGACGTTGAATGGGCCGCCCCGCTTCTGAAAAAGCTGATTGAAGTGCAGGGTGACTCAAAATTTAACGCTGACGATTTGAAACTGATTATTTTGGAATATGATATAAAAGGCATCCCGGTCGAACTGGTCGAAATGGCAATGGAGTGGCTTTCCAGGTTGAACCTTATCAAGCTTGTACAATCTCTCGATGCTGCTGACATATCTGCCTGTTACCAGGTTGAACCTGCTGTTAAAAGCTGCCTGGTAAAAGGACATGAATAATCCCGCATGGGTAAATCAGGCTGAAGACCGGCTTGTGGTTTTTCCCGGCAGCGCGTTTTTAAATTCTACCCCTGAACAGCTGGCAAAAATGGGGGTACCGGCGCTAAATAATGATGATCAGCTTTTGTTAGGTCTATCCGGCAGAATGCTTAAGGACGGGCACTCCCTCGCCATAAGCCTTCCTCGGCCCGAAAGCGGTTTTTTTGTGAAGCTGTTGACCTATCTGCTTCGTGTACGGATTGACACTCTCAACGGTTACATCGTCGGATCTTATTTTCAGCCAGATACCTTGCAGAACAAAAATGACCTCATCTGGTTTGGCAGACCAAGAAACATATTCAACTCGTTGACTAAAGTGCAAGGCATCAACCCCTGGATAGTTACCAAAAACAGTAAATCGCAACAAGAAAACATTGCAAGCCATTCGGCACTTATATCAGGAACCCCACTCGCTGCTTTTCCCAGTATTCATTCCGATATATTCGAAAATCTGGTCACGCAGACCCGTCCATTCGCCGTTGTAGTCGATGCTACCCCTGCAGGAGGCAGAAATGACATCAAAGAGTTGTGGGAAGCCCTGACCATATATTTTCCGGGAATCCCGATACTCATTGTTTCTGCCCTTGGCGATGTGCAAACCGACCAGACTCTGAGCAGAATCCCGATACACCGCTGGATTCATCGTTTACGGGACCAGCAACTCTGGTTGCAGAGAAGCATCCCTGCCAGTAAGCATACGGATGCGCCATGGCAACACATTCTTGTCGAAGTACCGGACAAAGTACTGGACCGTCATTTGTCCGAACTATACAAAACAATCCATAATTTCCGGAAACTGATCTCGAAGGAACCGTTGAACATACAAAACGACACCTACCGTAATGCAGCAAAAATCCAGCAGATATTTTCAACCCTCTGTTGTCCGCTGGAGACCCGGGAAGTTTTTCTGGCGCGCCACAGCCGGCGGGGCCTGTTCGCGGTTAGAAACGTCGAGCGGCAACTGGAGATAATAAATAATGCGTCCATACGTTACGGAGAAGTCGACTCCATCCGCAAATCAATCCATGAGTCCCTGCACGGCCTTTTCGATTTATTGCTAAAAGGTACTTCCGGCAAGGCCCAGGCTCTGGAGCTCTTTGTTAAAGAAGCTGTTTCAAGTAAAAAGACAACCCTTATCCTTGTTGCGGACAAATATGAAGAAGAAGCGGTGATAGATTTTCTTCACAAAAAAGATATTGTCCTGGTTGATGACAAATTAGTGAGTGTCAAGCCAGCCGGCCATCTTAAATCGGTACAGTCACTTCAACCTATTTATGATCAATGTTTCATTTTTACAAGAATGTGGTACCAGGATATGTGGTGGATCGGCGGTGTAGCCAAGCAGGTCTATTGGTTCTGCTATCCATTTGAATCAAATTGGGTGGGCAAACGATTGACATCCTGGCAGCAATCCTATCAACGGGCCAGCGCTTACCAAGGCAGCAAATCAGATATGCTGCTTCTCGCCTGGCCTAAATTATCCTTTCTTACCGATCAGGCTACGGAAAATGAGGAAGCATCCGTCACAACCAGAATTTTAAAAGAGTGTCCTGGCTCATATGTAATCAGCAAACCATTTACAATCGAGCATGATGATGAATCCATCACCTGGCTTACCGAAATATTGAATGCCGAAGAACAGTTTCAGGACGAAGAGCCCAACATTCTGGCCGTCGAAAATGATGCTGATTATGCCCGGATAACAGTTGAAGAACAATTAGCAGATATCCCGTGGCCTGTTATGAAGCCGGTTACCATTTTAAGCGATGCCGGGGATAAATCCGAAATCATTACAAAAAAGGTTGCTGATCTCACCCCCGGCGACCAGATCATTATGTTGCTTGGCGAAGATGTTCATCAGGAAATTCTGTTGGGCCTGTTTGAAGTTTTTCACGCCCAAGAAAACTTTTCCGAAGTGCTCAGATGGGTAAATTTTTGGGGTACCCTTGTTGACAGTGCCTCGGAAAAATTCCCGACCGCTGCAAAACTCCAGAAAGCACTCCAGCAACAAGGCACGACAGTTACAACAACAACGGTCAGCAACTGGTTGAACAAAAAAGTAATCGGCCCGGAAGAAGTGCAGTCCGTGAAGAATATGGCACTGGCAGTCGGCAACACCACGCTTTCACGTTATGCTGTCAGTATTCATACCGCTATAAAGAGAATCTGGACTGAACATCAACGCATTGGCCGGGACTTGCGGCAAGCACTACTTAGCCGTGCCGCCGGTGCTACCTCAGTAAAGCTCGGCACGATGACCCTCTGTATGGACGATCTGGACGAGATTCTGAATATTTTCACTGTCCACAGTATCGTACTTCCGGGTCAGGAACCGATCTACCCAAAATCTTTAAGCGATTTAGTCCCGAGAATAAGGGAAGAACTTGGATCACGAGTGCATCTGACCGCCAGGGCCACCCGCTCGATGGAAAACTCGCCATACAGGAATCTGGACAAGGCCTGGTCCTGTTTTGAACTTATTTTCAGCGATCTGTGGAAATGCTGCAACGGTGAAATCTCACAGACTGATGCTAAAGAATCGTTCAGGCAGATCGGTATCGAGCTGAAAAGCAAGACCTCGGCAGTCACCCAGGGTTTGAGTACCGATTATGAAGTTAAATATGAGGGCAAAAATGTTGATATAGGTGCGCATCTGTGTCTGGGAACAGCGTATGACCCGGCCAAGACCATGCGGATACATTATCATTGGGATAGCGATAAATCATTGGTTGTCATACATCATGCCGGCAGGCACCTGGCGATTCGGTCATCTTGACCCCGCCGGACCGCCGCTTTTCAGACACATATAAAGGAGGGTTGTTGTGAGCTTATCTGCCCTGGACAAAAACCAATTCAACAAAGCTTTTCTTGAAATTTACAAGCTAAAACTGACCGCCAAACCGCAGCATATTCTTCCGGATGAAGGGCAACTCGTCGAACTGGCCAATCCTGTTAATCAGAGTCTGATTGGCTCGATCGGTCCCATGCGGGACCCGCTCTTTGATGGCCCTCAACCGCCCAATTCCATGGGAATGGTCGTACTGGTCACCCCGGACCAGCACGGTCAGGTCAAATGCGTGCTTAACGGCCGGTTTGACATCATTCACAGATATATTCCCGGCATCGACCTAATGAAAAGCGAACTCCTCTATGACGGCAGCAAGCCCCGGCCAAACCAGGCTATAGTTCAGTGTTTCAAACGCTACACCGTTGTTTTTGAGGGTGCAGAATTCGAATTTACCGTTAAAGACGAACTTTCTGTCTGGAAGCAAAGTACGCAGAATGTCCTTGATCAGAAATTCGAGGAGATAAACGGCAGATTATCTCTCGATCCAAGGATTTTCAGAAACGGCAATCTGACAAAAGCGGGAATGCCAAAAATTGAAATAGCCTGGTCGGAAGAAATAGATTCGCAAGATCAGCTCAACTTTGCGGTAAGAGATGCGGCCTTTGCTAAAGAGGCCAGCGAGATACTGCATTACCAGGTGGACTTGCGTGCCAGGATCAGGCAGGCACCCTCATCACTGACATCAGTAACAAACGCCCACCTCCTGGAACTGTACATCGTTAATGTCACCGAAGTAACCTATGCCAAAACGTTCGGGGTTCAGACACCTCATCTGCTCGATTGTGAACTTACCGTTGAAATCACGTCAGGGCAGCACCACTTACTCCCTCACAAGCTTAAGCCTGAAGATTACAAGCATTATGAACATGACGGCCTGGCAGGTTACGGCATTACATGCGCTATTGAACAGATTTCCAACGGCATGTTAAGAACCAACAGCATGCCGGTGATTCCCCAATGGGATTTTGAAACACCGTCTCCTGATGATGTTGGCATGTGTCTGGAGCCGGATTTCAATGGATTAGCAACCAATCCGACCCCCATTCTGGCAGAGCTTCTGCAGGCTTTGGACCGCTATTCAGACCAGTGGAATGCTAAAATTGTTGCGCTGGAGGATAACGGGCAGCACGCCGAAGCTGTGGTTGCCCGCAAAGAGGCTAAACAATTCGCCGACGAAACAAGTCGCGTCAGAAAAGGGTGCGCTCTTCTTGAACATTCACCCCCTCTCCTCAAAACTTTCCGTTGGATGAACGAAGTAATGGGGGGTGCCATCAAGAGGCAGGGTAAGAATTTTGCCGGTTGGCGTCTGTTTCAGCTTGGTTTTATCCTTACCCAGATTGAAGCAATATACGAGCGTCATTCACCCGATGCTGTTGTTGAGCCAAGTTGGGACAAAGTCGATTTACTCTGGTTTGCAACCGGTGGCGGCAAAACCGAGGCTTATCTCGGAATTATCTGCATGGCCATGTTGTATCAGCGGATCAATCACCGTACCTACGGCACCACTGCCTGGCTGCGGTTTCCTCTGCGCATGCTCTCGGTTCAGCAATTCCAGCGTTTATCCTATGTAGTGGCGCAAGCCAATATGTTACGTCAGCGCGAGAACCTTGGCGGCCATCCTTTCACCATCGGTTATTTTACTGGCGGTGGAACTCCCAGCCAAATAAGCAGCACCAGTGAGTATTATCAGGATTATTTTTTGCCCAATATGACGAAAGAATCTCTTGAGCGGCTGAAGTTCATAAGCGACTGCCCTTACTGTGATCAGAAGCATAGTGTGGAGATCAAGAGTGACGAGGCTCGTTTTAGAATCAAGCATGTCTGCAAAAATCCTGAATGCTGGTCAAACACCCAGGCAGATAAGGGAAGTTATGGGGAAGGCATCCTCGGGGAAATAGGAATATATGTCAGTGATGAAGAATGCTATCGCTATATCCCGACAGTTCTGGTGGGAACAATCGACAAACTCGCCGTCATTGGTCACAATAAACGTTTTAGCAAATTCTTTGGGGCTTCAAGATTCTTTTGTCCTGAACATGGTTTTTCAAAAGAAGGCAGCTGTGAACACTCCCGGCTTGATAAAAACCAGCTTGGTGACCCCATAACGGTAAAATGCGGGAATAACACAAGGACCTCCGCGGTGAAAACCGTTTCCCTGCCTCCAATGCTTGATCCCGGTTTTCCCTTTTGCATCCAGGATGAGCTCCACCTGCTCAAAGAAACACTTGGCAACTTTGATGGTCACTACGAAACCTTATTGCAGGTTTTGCAGGAACTGCACGGCGGGCGCTCCCCCAAAATCCTTGCTGCAACTGCGACTATCAAGGACTTTGAACATCACGTTCACCACCTGTACCAGAAAGAAGCCATCCGCTACCCGGCGCCAGGCATCCAGCATGGTGAATCGTTTTATTCCCGCCGCAAATATGCCCCTGATGGCACCACACCGTTAGTCAGGCGTTATTTTTCCAGTTTGCTGCCAATATCCCAAAAAAGCCCGGTCGTACGATCAATTTCGGAAGCAAGTTCCCGCTTTCTGGATCTGGTGGATGAACTGCGCATTTTTTTCCAGAACGACCCTCATTACGCGGCATCCCTGCTGAACATTGATCCTTCTAAGTCTGCATCTGCACAAGAACATCTGGAAAACCAGATGAATTCCAATCTGATTTATGTAAATCAAAAGCGAAGCATTCCTGAAATTGCCCGCTTTCTGGAAGAAGCGAATATCAAAAGAGGCACCGTACGGGGATATCTGCGTTTAGACGGTGAAAGCACGCTTGAGCAGATCCATGATGCGATTGAACACATAGACAGGAAACTGCCAGATGACCAGAAAAGGCAGATGATTGCCACCAGCGTGGTATCTCACGGCGTTGATATCGAGCGACTTAACTTTATGCTGCTGGCCGGCTGGCCTACTTCAACGGCTGAATATATCCAGTCTTCGGCTCGGTCAGGTAGGGTGCATCCTGGGATTGTTATCACAGTCCTGTCTCATATGAAACTGTTCGAATATAACGTCTTCCTTAATTTTGGAGACTATCACCAGTTTCTCGACAGCATGGTCGAATCTGTTCCCATTAACAGGTTTGCGCCAAACATACTCGAAAGGACACTCCCCGGGGTAATGTCTGCCGTAATCCTTAATTGGGCCGCCTGCCAGGCCTGGGGCAGCTCCGTTAAAGGCGGCATGAAAGACATCCATCGAGTCCTGAACGAAAAGGATAACCCCGCCCGGAAAGAAATCGAAAAAGCCGTGTTAAAAGCGCTGCATATCGACGAAACAAAAGGAAGGGAATGGTTTGATAAAAGAGTGCTTGATGAATTTACCCAGCAGGTTAAAGAGCAGGTCAAACGAGGGCTTAACCAGCTTGAAACATGGAGTGGAAGCCGAATGGACATGTATCTGAGCGAAGCCCTCGGCAGGATTTATTCCTATGGGCCGCTTCGTTCTTTCCGGGATATCGAGAATCAGATTGCCATCCAGCCAGCAAATGAGCCCACCGAACATTTGATTGACGCATTGGGGAGATAATAAACGATGGAACAACAATATATCCAGAAAAGTCGGCTGTTTCGTGAAAGCTACCTGCCGGGTGGCGTTGTTAAACTCCGCAATGATTCATATGCAATGGTTGTTGGCACAAGAAATAATCCTCAAGCACTGCAAAATGTCGATGAAACGCAGTTGTTTGATGTCATCAACCGATTTCTCCTGGAGTGGCAGGACCTGATAGGCGGGGAAGTTGATGAAATGCTCAAATACGCACTTTCATCCCGTACCCTCTTAGTTCACTGCCCCAGCGATGTATATATTTCACCCTACCCGCTCTTGCTGCAATGCGCTAAATGCAAGATACTTGATTTTTATCAAACGGGGATTTCAGAAGAAAAGCTCCTATCGGAAATCAAAAAAAGATCAAGGAAAAGCGGCGGAAGAAGTTTGATTCAATGCAAAAATCCGGCTTGCAACGGTCACATGGTTCAACTCCCCTATTTGTCAGTACACCGGTGCGGTTCCTTAAGTCCGATAAATCTCCCCTTTCAGGCTCTGCGCGTTAAAAACATAACCTTTGCCGACCAGGGCGGTTCTTTTTTCGGATCAGCTTTTGGCAACTATGACACCGGTGAAAAAATAGCCACAGCCCTTTCTATGCCCTGTTCTCCCTGTACACACCGCCACCCGGAAGGTATCGACCTGTCACAGCGAGGTACGCCCATTACCAGCGGCGAGTCCTTTTTCCCGCATGCGGTTCAGTACATCAGTCTCAATAAGGATACCGGTCGGCTCATTTCTGATATTTGTGCCCAAATTCAGTCTAATTCATCAATCAACGGTCTCGGTATTGATTTGGCGGAAGGTATTGTGGCCGGTCTCCTGGGAGTCATCCCTCAAGATTGCCTTCGTGAAATGTTCACAAAAATGCTTTATAACGGGTCAGCAGACAATACTTCCGTTGAAGAAATTGAGGAAAAAATAAGGCTCAAACAGCAAGCATATAATGCGTATTATGATTTAGCCAAAACAGACCCTTTGATGCAGGAAATACTGGCAAGTGTTGAAAAAGATTTGGCTGATTTGCATCAAAAGTTGAAAACCGCCAAAGGGGTATTCAAGGAAATCAGGACCTATATTGAAAACGACGAACTTATCAATGCCATCGCAAACGAACGCCGCACTCAAGAATCGGTCTTTTTTAGAGGTGCGTTCAAAGAATTTACCATTAAAGACAGGCTTCTGGATGAAAAAAACCCGGAAACAAAGGAAATAGTCACCCAAAACTGGGATGACCTTAAAAGCAAATATGGCGTTGTTGATGTTGTTCACATCTCAAACTTGAACGTTGTTCTTTCTACTATTGGCTATACCCGGGAGAAACGTTACCCATATTCTGAAAGCGAATCCGTAACTCCGGTTATTCTTAAGGCCTTCGAGGATCGTACAGACCAGAATCTCCGTGGCAAAGCGATTGTATATGCAATGTCTGCCGAGACTGAAGGTCTTCTAATTCGCCTTGACCCCCGAAAAATCCTGAAATGGTGCCATGAGGAATTCAACTGGCCCTTGCCCTCCGACTCACTTTTGACCGACCGTATTGCCGCACATGCCCATTTGTTGAAAACCTGCCCTGCTTTGATCTGCTCGCCTACTGAAGTGTATCGTGAAACAAAATTCCTGGACATCAAGCAATCCGCGCCGTTTCATCTGCTTCATACCATCAGTCATTGCCTGCTTTCTACTGCAAAACGACACAGCGGATATGACGAAAAGAGTTTAACGGAATATTTGCTTCCAATGGACCTCTCTTTTTTAATCTATGTGACTTCAGTTCAAAATTACACCGCTGGCGGTTTGTTAACGCTTTTCAAACATTATCTCCTTCCTTGGTTTGATGATGCCAGCAACTTCGCTTTTCATTGCGTTTTTGACCCTATTTGCTCAGACCAGGGTTCATCCTGTAGTGGATGTGTTCAAACGGTTTTAGGGTGCGAGACTTTTAACTTTGGGCTTTCGCGGTCATATTTATTTGGAGGAGAAGTTAAGAATGAAGACAGAAGCCTGAACATTATCAAGGGTTATTGGAATGGGAAATAGTCTTGGTGCAAAAGAAGTACTACAAGGTCTTCAAGAAATTATGCAGGGATTAGATCGCAAGTCGAGCGTATTTCTTGCAGCTGGAACAACTGATTGGATCAATCGAAGAATGTCCCGGCAGACTGAAGCTAAATGTCCTGATGAAATAGAAGAAAAAGTATGGTCGCGCTGCTGCAGTCTTCTACGTAGAACCGATGCAAATTTAAACTCTCTAGACCTAGGTTGGAAAGCTTATCGGATAATATATCTTCCTGAAACACAAAATTTGAAATCACCTGTTGAATCCCCGCTGTTAATATCGAGTCTCCCTACTGATCTTTACCGGCAGATGAAGCCTGTTATCGACGAAACGGAGATACGTGAAGGGTCTGTACTGGATAACATTTCTGATATGATTTCTGATGCACAAGAACTCATTCAGATAATAAATCCGTACTGGTCGGATTACGGAATTGCCCCAATAATAAGGCGCCTAAACCTAAATACTAATTTCAGGGCTCAGGCATCAATAATCACTCGCAAAGGTTTGGAGCATTCTGAATTAGCCGCCTTAAAAAGTTTGTATTTCCATTTTGAGAATCACGGCATTAGCACTGAAGTGAAGTATCTCAACTGTCGAACTGACCATGGCGGGGAAAGCCTTGTCCATGCGAAGGCCATTGTAGTTGATCGTCGAAAAGCTTATTTGGGTAGTGCCAACTTAACTGGAAACGGAATGACCCAGAGTGTTGAGTTGGGGATAATTTTTGAAGGACTCTTTGCAGAAAAATTATCTAAATGGATGGAATCACTTAGCAGTTGCCTCACTACACTTAACCTTAGATGATAGTTTTTATGAATAGCCAGTTTATGGACGACGTTAGTCATTCTCCAACAAGTAACCAACAGGATCAGCCCGTTATGTTGATATTGACAAATACGCCAGATGTCCAAACATGCCCATTTTGCGCACTTGATTCCGCTCGCTTTATAATGTCTAACGACCACACCTTGGCAATCGTGGACGGATTACCGCTTCAATTTGCCTGTTACTGGAGCCAGCGCTGAAGTTCTATCAAATAGTATTGGT